>JAYELD010000035.1 GCA_034717215.1 Caldisericota bacterium | reverse complement strand
TATAAGTGATGCGAGAATCTTACCTACAACTGGGCCTAACATGAAACCATGCCCAGAATATCCACATCCCAGTATGAATCCGCTTATTTCTGTAGACCCTAATATTGGATGACGGTCAGGTGTTACTATATAATACCCTGCCCATTGTTTCATTATATTTACCGAAGAAAGAAATGGCAAAATGCTTATAATTTGTTTTGAATATTCTTCAAGGAAGTTTAACGTCGAGTTCAGATTTGATAGCGAGGGTTCTTTTAAGTCTGTTCCGCCTATGATTCTTCCCCTATGGGTTTGTAAAAAATAGAGTTCGTCTTTTACAACCATTGGGCCTAAAAAATTACACAAAGGTTCGCTAGCTGCAATTTGATGTCTGTATGGTTGCAATGGAAGGTTTAATCCGGTTAATTGTCCTATATATTTCGCTCCGTATCCAGCACCGTTTATTACAGTATTTGTTGTATATCTGTTTTTGTTGGTAATTACTTCTTGAATTTTATCATTTTTTACATGAATTTTATTTACTTCTTCAAATGTATTTATTTCTACTTTTTTCTCTTTAAGAAATATTTGCAGTGCATTTATTACGTCAAAAGGATATGCACTTCCATCTGTATGGCACCAACTTGCTCCCGCTATATCGTTTATGTTTAAATCTGGTACAATTTCTTTTGCTTCTTTCGTTGATATAATAGCACTTTCTATGCCAAATGTATTTTGGTATTTTACGTATTCTTTATGCCGAGCAAGTTCTTTCTTGTTGCTTAAAAGCCATAGGTAACCACCTTGTTCAAAATGAATGGGTATTGGAAGGTCATTATTCCATTCTTTCCAGAGCTTTACGCTTTCTTTCATTAAAACGATATGTTCTTTTGTTGTAAATTGTTGCCGTATACCCGAGCCACACCTTCCTGTGGAACCTGATCCTAAGTAGGATTTTTCAAGGATAGAGATATTTTTAATGCCAGATTTAACAAGGTAGTATGCTGTGGCAAGTCCTGTAATGCCTCCTCCGATGATTACAATGTCATGATTTTTCATTTCTTTACCTTTGAAAATATTCCGAATGGCACAGGAGTTTCAGGTGGGCGTGTTGTAGGCATTTCTATTTCATCAATTCTTTTTTTTAATTCTTGCGCAAGAATTTTTTCTGTTAAAGGAATGCATGTTTTTCCCTGGCAAGGCCCTGTGCTTAGCTGTAAATATTTTCGTAGTGATTCAATATCTTTGTATCCCTTATGGATTGCGTCTTTTATTTCTTTTAATGTAATATCTTCGCATCTGCAGATAATAATTTCTTCATCCTTCATTTGGCATCTCGATATTTCTTACTTCATACACAAGTTCCGGATCGTTAAACTGTACTGTGATTATTGCAGCACTTGTGTCTTTTTCTGGCAGGATAATTTTTGTTACTATTCCTTTCCCTATTTTTTCGCCTTTTCTATTTAAGAGGTTAACTTTTTCTCCCTTTTTTGGTGTCGGCAGCATTTCGTATGGCAAGCTTACTATTCCATTTCCATCTTTTATGTTTATAAGAAAGATTGCAAGTCCCGGGCAAATTTTGATGCAATTTCCGCAGCCAATGCATTTATCGAAATCTATATCGGGAATGCCATTGATTGTTTTCATCGAGACTGCGTGTACTGTACAGGATGTGACACAGGGGTTACACGGGATTTCTTGTGGACATTCAATGATAGCAACGGGGTTTTTTCTGATTCTTTCCAGTGACGGAAAATTTTCTTTTATATCCTCTGTTTTCAAAAATCCTGTCTTTAAAAAATTACTCATATTGTACTTCTTTCAGTCCTTCTCTTATTTTTTTTCCGAAAGGCCCGCTTCGTAATATGTTCAATTCTTTTATAGAAGATTCTCTTTCTTTTGTTGTATCTTTTCCCATTTTAATGAGCACTGAGTATGCAGCAATTGTTCCTTCTATCATAGCGGTTGATGCTTCTTCTATCCCATCAATGTCTCCCGCTACAAATGTATTTTTGAGAGATGTTTCAAGAAATCTATTTCTTATTGGGACATACCCGTCAAGAGAGGACACGTACTTTAATTGGCATCCTGCTTGTGCAAGCAATGTCACTGATGGTATAAGGCCGGTAGCGAGACATACTGTATCCACATTCCATATTTTTTCTGTGCCGGGGATTTCATCAAATTTTTTATCAAGGCTTACTGTCACTGCTTGCTCGACATGTTTATTTCCGTTTACTTCTTTAATTGTTGTGCTGGCAAGGATTGGCACATTGAAGCGTCTGAGTTTTGCTGCATGTACGAAGTATCCCCCGATACTAGGCAGAGCTTCTATTACTCCTTTTACGTTGATGCCAGCCTGAAGCATCTGGTATGAAACAATTAGGCCAACATTTCCTGCTCCTACCATTAATATGGATTTTCCTGGTTTTATGCCGAAGACATTCATTAATGTTTGTGCTGCGCCTGCACCGAATACTCCGGGAATATCATTTCCTGGGAATGGTATCATTTTCTCTGCGGCTCCCGTAGCAAATATAAAATATTTACTTTTAATTTTTACAAATTGATT
>JAYELD010000034.1 GCA_034717215.1 Caldisericota bacterium | reverse complement strand
ATGCGTAGGCCTTTAGTTGTCGATAGTTGCCACTGACGCCGTAGTAGCGAATGTGGCCCCCAAGATGCCTTTTGAAGTAGTCCATCATGGCCTTCCCGCCTTCTGTCACCGAACCCGGTAGACTGAGAGTTAGTGAACCCGAACCGTTACGAGTATGGCGCAGGGTAAACAGGGATATATACCCTGCGAGGTGGACAGATTCGCCATGGTTGAACATTCTATCCTCATGTAACTAAAAGAGGAGGATGTCAGCCGTGGTCAAGCTCAGGAAGGAGGAGATCGTGGCGATTCAGGTAGTTGGGGAAAAGGGCGAGAGCCACTGTGCGCTTGCCAGGCGATTTAACGTCAGTGAGGGAACGGTGCGCTACCATGTAAAGAGAGCGCGTGAACAGGCAACAGACGGACGCAAGAAGCCTTTCCTGGTGGAGCAGCTCAACCTGGGTGAGGTGGTGAAGTACTGGTGGGATGATCAGGTGGAACACCTTCCTTTGGGACGAGCACCGAGCGTAATGGCACTGTATGACCACCTGCGGTTAGAGTATGGATATACTGGATCCTACAAGTCGGTTCGCAAGTATGTTCGTGGTCGTTTCCCGTCACCGAAGATGCGTCCGTTCCGGCGGATTGAGACACCACCTGGAGCGCAGACGCAGAGCGACTGGGCCGAGCGTCGAGTAGATATCGGAGACCCTACTGGACCGACAAAGCTCTACGCGTTCGTAATGGTTCTTTCTCACAGCCGCAAGGCAGTGGTGATCTGGAGCAGAACACAGGACCAGCTAGCCTGGCACCATGTTCACAACGAGGCCTACCCTCGTTTAGGCGGGGTAGCGGCAGTCAATCGAATTGACAACCTAAAGACGGGCATTGTGAGTGGAGCTGGAGCGTGGGGAAAGATCAACGCTCAATACAAGGTCTATGCTCGACAGCTTGGCTTTCACATTGATGCCAATGAGCCGCGTTCCCCGGAGCAGAAGGGAAAGGTAGAGAAACGGGTGCAAGTATTGGACCGGCTTAATGTTAGCCGTCGACGCTTTGAGGGGATCGAGGAACTACAACGATGGACAGACGTGATGCTCTCCCGGAGGGACGAGATCCGCATCTGTCCGGCCACCGGGAAGACGGTGCATGAAAGCTGGGAAGAAGAGAAAGCGTTCCTTAGACCGCTTCCGCGGTTCCTTCCCGCGCCATTCGATCTTGTGAAGACGTGTCCAGTGTACAAAGATTGCACGGTTCGCTTTGAGGGGCACACATACGCTGTTCCATTCCAGTATATGAACGGAGCGGTGGAGGTGCATGGGTGTTCTGGAGAGGTACAGATTCTCGATCGAGAGACAGGGGAAGTAGTGGTGCGCTACAAGCGAGGAACAAAAGAGCTGCTGCTGATCGATCCATCGTGTTACGAGGGTAAAGGAACGGACAGGGTTCTTCCTCCCAAGCCGCTGGGGCGGATGTCGCGGAAGCTGATGGAGATTGCAGAACTCCCTGTAGAGAAGCGACCGGTGGACTTGTACGCCGCCCTGGCCGAGGTGGCGCGATGACGGTGAACAAGAGGCTGACCAGTGTGTTGCCGGTAAAGGCAGGGAAGGTGGATGTTGACAGTCTGCGTTCACGCCTGGAGGAGTTAGGGTTGACGTTTGCCGCGGAACAGCTACCACTGCTGTTGGCAGAAGCGGTGCAGGAAGACCTTGGACCAACAGGGCTGTTGGAGCACATTCTTGGGTTAGAGAGCGAACGACGAGAGGAGCGGCGGGTACGCATGGGGCTACGGTTGTCAGGCCTCCCTACAGGACAGACGATTGCCAACTTTGACTTTGCGTTCCAGCCATCGGTAGAACGGTCTCGGATCGAGGCCCTGGCAACGTGTGCATGGATTGTTAAGCAGCGATCACTGCTACTTCTCGGTCCACCAGGAGTAGGAAAGACACACCTTGCCATCGCGCTTGGGGTAAGAGCAGTGGAAAGTGGTTTCTCAGTTGCCTTCTACCGACTGGAGGAGTTGCTCTACCTCCTGGGCAACGATGAACAGGTCTCTCCTGGTCGACTGCGGCGCAAGAAGTACATGAAGGCAGGGTTGTTGATCGTTGATGAGATGGGGTTTCAGCCTCTTTCACGCCAGGATGCGAACCGGTTCTTCCGGTTGGTAAGCTATCGCTATGGACGGGGTTCGATCTGTATCACATCGAACAAGGCGATTCGGGAGTGGTCAGAGATGTTCGCTGGTGATGAAGCCATCACTGCAGCAATACTGGATCGGCTGTTGCACAACAGTCACGTGCTGAGCATCCGTGGCCGGAGTTACCGGCTACGTGAACTGGAAGATCTGCTACAACAACAAGATACCAGCAAAGAAGAGAAGGGAGTTGCTATGGAACATACGGTGAATCCCACCTCGTAAAAGATCGGGTTCACTAACCTCGTAAATGTTCGGGTTCCTTGACACTGACCTCCGGTCTTGCTTTGCAACCGGCATCCGTCCCGTGTAAGCCGAAATTAGAAGCCACTACCTACTCGAAACAGAAAGGAGCCAAGTAAGGTGATGCCGGCTTGACCGG
>JAYELD010000033.1 GCA_034717215.1 Caldisericota bacterium | reverse complement strand
GATTCATATCAGCAAAAAATATTTGGGATACGTGAAACAAAAGGTTATAGCATTTTTGAATAAACACCTGGCTTTAAACTTAAACCGCAAAACCTCTATATTCCCGATAGATCAAGGAGTAGATTTCTTAGGATATCGCACATGGATAGATTATAAATTGATACGAAAACGTAGCATAAAGAATATGCGGCGCAAGCTAAAATCAATGCAAAACAAATATAAAACAGGGCAAATAAATATAGATCGAATAAGCGCTTCAGTAATGAGCTGGGTGGCTCACTGCAAACACGCAGACACATATCGGTCGAGAGAAAAGATTTTGGGTGAATTTGTTTTACAAAGAGGGTGAAAAAATAGAGGAGCAATGTTAAAAATGAAAAACCTACACATATCAACAACATGCTTTACAATCGCAGTCGCTTTGTATGGCCTGCTCTCTGGAGGCTAAAGTGCCTGACACAGCCACGATAATAAAAGCCCTCACAGATATGCATAAGGCAATTGACAAAAGCTTCAATGGTGTCTACGAAAGAATTGAAACTTCAAACAAAAGAGTAACAAAGATTGAGAAAGATCTAGCTGTTAAGAAGGCTCTTTGCCAAGAACGGAAAGAATCTGAGATAGCCAAGAAGGATTTTTGGCGACCTGTAATCAGAACAATTAGTGTTGCTGGAATACTTGCATTGTGTACTATTGCGTGGTCAAAGTTAAATGTTATGTGGGATAAGATAAAAACTGTGCTGGACTGGATCCCATGAAAATGAAAAAATTACAGGATCGTCAAAAGACACGAGGAGAACCAGAGAAATGCGCTTTATAAATCCAACAGGAATGGGAATAAGAAATGACTCAAAAGGGTTAGGTCATCACGGAGCGCCACGTGGCTACAGAAAGCATAATGGAGTTGACTTTGAATGTAAAGATGGCCAAGATATACTGATGCCTGTGGACGGCCTAATAGCTCGAATATCACTGCCATATAAAGATGACTTGAAATGGAAAGGTGTTGAAATTATTAATCCAAGAGTCGAGATTAAGATGTGGTATTTTGTTCCTGACTTTGACTTAATTGGAAAAGAATTGAAAGCAGGAGAGGTAATAGGGATGGCACAAAACATAGGTAAGAAATATCCAGGGGTAACATCTCATATTCATGTTAGAATAACTAAGGTTGACCCTATGTTGTTATTTTCAGAGACCGATGAAGAAATTTATAAAGATGTGCTAAGGGGGATATAAATGGCTTGGAACTTCTTATCAAAACTTGCGGCAGCTCCGATAAAGGAAACTCTTGGTCAAGTTGGTAAAGCTGCGGGAAGTGTAATGAACAGGCTGGGCTTTGTAGAGAAGTTATCTGAGGCTGAACGAATAGAGAAATACAGTAAGTTATTTGCAATCTCAGAAGCTTCTACAGACTCTGCAAGGCAAATGTTTATGTCAGAGATGGCTACGCAGAAACAGCCTTGGATTATTCGTATCCTTAACGGAATGGTACGTCCGCTGGGAGGGTTAGGGGCCTTAATTACAGAAATATATGCAGTTTGGGGAGCTAACTTAGGGCAATGGTTTGGTTTTCCTTATATTAAGGTTGAGATTACTACAGAGCAGCATCTTGTTTTAAGTGGAATTATAGCATTTTATTTTGGTTCTAGACTTAAGGAAACATTAACTGGAACAGCCACTAAAAGATAGACATTTCACGTGGAACAGCCACTAAAAGATAGACATTTCACGCTCTTCATAAGCTTTGTGTTTCTGGTTCTGAATTTGCAAGGTTATTACTTTAAGTTCTGCTAATTGAACAGGATTGAGAACTTATTCCATAGCTGGAACATAATCATTCAACTCCTCAAGCATGGCTATTCTGGTTTGCAAGTGATTGCATTCAAAACGACAATCATCTAATTGCTTTTCGCAGTTAATTAATGACCAGAGAGTAAACCAAAAGACTAAAATTAAGGCTATAAATAATGCACATATTGATGCTGATATTGTTCTCATTTTTATCTCCTTTTCCATTCTGTAGTTAAAATACTCCCCGCTCATATTGTCACCCTCCAAAACTGACGTCTCGATCTATCGGTTTGCAACCGTTTACACGCCGATAAACACGGTCAAACAAGATTAAACCAGGTTTTAATTCGCCACACAACTATGAAATCTCGGCTTGTGATTAATAGCCTAACAAATATTACACAAAACGATATATTTTGTCAATAATATTAACCACTAAAAAATAATAGCAAAATATACCTTGACAAAATGTAAGAAAAACGTCATAACCATGATTATGAAAAAAATTACAATTCTAATTACCGATAAGCAGCATCGAGAACTAAAAGTTTTATCAAAAACAATTGAAGTTCGCATGTCAGAACAAATCAGAAGAGCCATTGATTCGTATCTTCAGAACAAATCAGAAGAGCCATTGATTCGTATCTGGCAAAATGGAACATGACAAGTGATAAAACGATTAGCGATTAACAATTGGATGCTGGGAATAATGTTTGCTCTCGGCCTTAATCTTGCCGGCGCTGACGGTGACTGGGTGCCGTGGATT
>JAYELD010000032.1 GCA_034717215.1 Caldisericota bacterium | reverse complement strand
TTTATCTACATTAGCCATATCAAAATCTCCTTTCACTTAAATTCCAAGAAGCCCCCTAATAAAAGAGGGCTTCTATAAACACTATTCTTATATCACTGTATCTAAAGCTTCTGTCCAATTACCAAGACATAATTCTCCGGGCCAAATAACTTTATAACCATATACGTAGAGAGTTTTTAAAGCGTCTCCGAATCTCTTCTCAGGCTCGAACGGTTTGGAGCTCAAAATCTGCTCTGCAAAGGCAACAGATCTATACGAACCGGCTAAAGGTGCGGTAGCTCCAACGTTGTCTGACTCGTACATATCTATTCCTAACACATCGGTTATAAAACCATTAATATTACCCTTTAAGTCCTGGGCGTGGTATACTCCGGCAAGCAACAGTTTAGTTCCTGCCCAATTTGGTATAATTAGCCATCTGCTTTTCTTGGGTACTTTAGCTTCTTTTAAAGCTAAATCCATTTCAGCTACACCGGATATGATTGTAGTAACGTCTACAGTACCGTCGGTAGTGGTCGAAAGACCTGCTCCGGCAGCCATAAGGGTATTTAATCCACTATCAGATGTATCCATTAGGGCATAAGAGGCTTCCTCTGTAGCCGCTCCAAATACTTTAACATTAGCTTGCATAGCGTCAACATCATCAATCATAAAGTTAATGTACTTGGCATAATCAATGGTAAAGTCCATACCGGTATTTCTTATAGCTTGCATAGTCATATCCGCTCCGGTGTAATTTCCTACAGTAATAGATCCTATTCCAGAGATATGGACAGACTGACCCTGTTTTGTTATAGGTGCGTCTATCTCACATCTTGCTACTTTCCCAAAAACGTGGTTAGAGTGTGCGTTTACAAGCACCGCTTTATTCCACAATTTTGGTGCAAAGTTATTAACACTCATTAAAAATCACTTCCTTTTAATCTTATTTTTTGCCACCCCATTGTTTTTGTGATTCTTTAATGTCATCATAATGTAAGTCAATCTCTGCGTCTGACATCTTCTGAACCATCTGCGGAGTGTAATAAGACCCGGGAACTTTCTTCCCTTTCATTCCCTCTTTAGGAGTAACCCCTGAAGGCGGCAGGGTTTTTTTGTATGTTTCAAGCCTTTTAGCAATCACAGAGTCTTGCAGTCCTATAGAATAAGCCTTTTCACCTGGGTTTTTAGCTTCTTGAATGACTTTCTTGTAACCAGGGTTTTCTTGAATTTGGCGATTAGTTCCTGCCATTACAGATTCAAAGTCCAGTCCTTTGCCTTCTTTTTCTTCGGTGTGTACTGACCTGGCCTTTTCCTCACTGGCTAATAATCTTTTGTTCAGACTCTCCTGGCTTTTCTTAGTCTCATTCGCTGTATACTTATCTTCTAATTTCTTATCCCTGGCGTTCATTTCTTTCTCAAAATCTGCACGAGTCATAATATCCTCAGGATTGCCCGCTTTTACCTTAGCGGTAGAGGATTCTAATTCTTTTATCCTGAGTCTCTGTTCTGTGATAGTTCTATTACTGGCTGCTAAATCGGCTTCCTTTTGCTGTCTTGTTCTCACCTCATTTTGTTTATCTCCTAAAAGTCCTTTCCATTCCTCTGGGGTGTAATTTCCATCTTCATTTGGCATAACTTAACTCCTTTTGTTTAACGTCTAAAAGTTAGACGAATTTGCCCTGTAATTAACCCTACAGGAAGGTAATCCCGCCTTATCGCTTGACGAGCTGTTTCCTCTTTTGTTGTGGTTGTCTCTGCTGTCCTTTTGCTTCTGCCATTGCCATTTGGGCTTCCATTTGCTCTTTTCTCTGTTGTGCCTGCTTTAATCTTTGTACTATTTCTTCTTTTTTGGGAACGTCTGAGGCGTCAAGTACGATATCAGGCGGTATGATCTCACCGTATACTTTGGCCATATCCATTAACATTTCAAAATTAGCAAACCGGATTGTAGGATTGGTCGGGCTATTTGATATTTCAATACCGTATCTTCCTATCTTCCGGCTTCTGATTGCTTCTAATAACTGGTCAACATTAGCCTCTATCTTCTTCTCAGAGGCTATTGCCATCATCTCTTGGGTTGTAAAGGTATTTCCGTACCTTATCATCTCTACCATAGTTTCAGAGTAGATTTTGTGGGTATATTTCATATTGTCAAATATGATCTCGGACCCGATTAATCCCTGATTAATTCTCTGTCTGTCCTTTATCCCTGACTCACTGGCCGGGCCTTGAGCTAACATATTTTGATTAACGGAAGCTATCTTAGGGGCGTCGTTTTCTGCTAACTGTTCTAGTTGAATGTGTCCGGTAGATAATTGACTAGGCTCTATCTTTTCAGGCTTTACGGTTTTGTACTGTATTACGTGACCAGGGGAAGATCCTTCCTCTTGTAATTCATCCGGATCTATAGCTCCCTCATCTTTCTTATCGAAAAATCCACTGTTAGCACTTGTGTTCAATAAACCTAAAGCCTGGGAACGTCTCTTATTCTTTTCTTTCTGTGGATCTATTAGGTTATCTATTACCCCAAAGTAGTTTCCATTGATAAAATAGGGGATAAATCTGATTATGGGGAATAAAGTCATCTCTCCGTAAGGTCT
>JAYELD010000031.1 GCA_034717215.1 Caldisericota bacterium | reverse complement strand
ATGAGGGGGATATCAGACTGTTTACGCTGAAAGGATAGAATCAATACTTGGTCAGAAAATTATTGAATTTGTAAGTGTTTTGAATGCTTAGTATTTTTAAGACCTAACCGGATTTTGTTCTAATAGGCTTTTTTCATATGATTTTCCGCTTCTTCAAACTTTTTTACCCCTGCCAGACTCACTGCATAGGCCTTTTCATATTTGTAATTTTCGTGCGAGAGGGCGATAGCTATTTCATAATGATTTTTACTGAACTCCCATGTGTAATCGTGCACATTTCCATTGTCGAATGAATACTCGGCAAGGAGAAGATGACCCTCTGGATTGTCGGGATCTATTTTTACTACCTCGTTCAAAACAGAGACAGCTTTCCTGTAATTACCTTTTTCCACGTAAACATCAGCCAGTGTCTTGTAATATGCCAGAAGCCACGGCCGGATTCTTTTTTCTTTATTTGTGTTTCCCTTTGATTTTTCATAATTTGTTTTTGTCCTGTTAAGATCCGCAATAAACCGGCTTTTATTCCTGTCCCATGCATTTTTTTTATATAGAAACAGGACAAGTTTGTTAAGGAAATCGGGAGACAGGGGAATAAGCCTTTTTAGTTTATCGTAATTGCGGGTTGTCTTGAAATATTCCTCAAAGAGCATATCAGGAGGTATCATCCTGTTGAAATGGCTCTTGTACCGCGTGTTTAAAAGGGTCGCTTTCTTGTAATTTTCCCTTGCCTTTTCCCTGTCTTTCCGTGCTTCGTAATACTTGCCTAACAGGTAGTACCCTCTGGCCTTATCCGGAATCACGGACACAATCTTCCTGTAGATGGCCTCAGCCTTTTCATGGTTGCCCTGTTTTTCATAGAGATTTTTGAGGAGGGCATATCCCCTGGCCTTGTCAGGCGTATCAGAGAGAATCTTCCTGTAGGTCTGCTCTGCCTCGTCAAAACGCTCCTGTCTGAGAAGCAGGTTGCCTAAGGCCTCGTATGAAAAGGCATCTTCATGATATTTTCTGATGATGGATTTCAATTCAGTTTCAACGGTTATGCTGTCCTTGTGCGATGCCAATGCAGATACATACTGCCTGCGGCCGGACGCGTTATCCGGGTCAATTTCGATGGCCCGCTTAAAATGATGTACTGACGTTTCCCACTTGCCGGAAGAGAGGGCCAGTCCGGCCAGTTTCAGGTGTATTTTTCCATTACCAGGATCGATTTTAAGGTATTCCTGAAGAATGTCTGCCACCTTTTCAGCCTTTTTTTCTTTCTGAAGCAGCGCCGCTAAAGTGTCGTAATAGGGGTATAGAATCTCCGGCGATTGATTGTTGAAATCGTATTGGTCGATCTGCAGATCCATATCTGCTAAAAATTTTTCTCTGTTCTCTTCCCATTCTTTCTTGTTGTACAGGAAGAATACGAGATTCTTCAGCCTTCTGTTATCTTCCTGCGCAATGGGCTTGAGCACATTGTAATCAAAAGTCAATCTTGTCATTGACTTGAGAGCTTCGTTAAACAGGGACGGTCTCAGGGAAACAGCCTTTTTGTATTCGCGAACAGCCCCATCAAATAAGGCTTTGATATCTTTTTTGTATTGATCTCCTGTTTTGGTATCATTTTCAAGATAGAGTATATGTTCGACAAGCCAGTCTGCAAATACTTTGTGATTATAAGTTCTGTTCGGGGCAAGAGCGGTCGCTCTTCTGAATTCTTTGATGATCTCCGACCTCCTTGGCACGACGTAGCTTTGCGTAGGCGGCTGACCTCCGACCTCCGACCTCCGACCTCTGACCTCTGTCTCTTCCAGACTTCTGACTTCTGACTTCTGACTTCTGTCTTTTCGTCCTCCGACCAGTAACTTTGACTTGAGAAGCCATGCAAGGTCCAGGTGATAGTAATTCACGCAGGGATTCAGGGAAATGGCCCGATAGTACTCCCTGATTGCCAGATCTTGAAAATATTTCGACATCCAGCCAATATTATACACCGGTTTGTTGTCTATGGTTTCCCATTTTCCCATCTCATTACCATACCGGTACATAAGCTTTTCGTACAGTTTTGCCAGTTGATAATGAACCTCCGGGTTATTGCCGTCCCATGTGATGGCCTTTCGAAAACTTGAATCGGAAATCAGTGGTTTTGAGTCGGTATTTTCAGCCACTTTCTCGCTTGCATCATATTCGTGAAGTTCGGAATACCCCTTTTTGAACCACCTGTCCGCAATGTATTGTTTGACAACAAGGAATTGGAGTAAAACAATAACAGTAAGAATTGTTATATATAAGAGTTTCTTTTTCATCCAAATTGTATTATTTTTAAATTATTGGTAACATTTTAGCCCTTTGAAAAAAATTCTGACAGGATAACAGGATTGACTTGATTTAAAAAAACCATTGTACCGATATCCTGTTTATCAGCCAATTCTATCCTGTTAACGCTTCAAATGTACAGTATGTGAGACGACCCCCGGTATTGTCATTGCGAGCGACACGCGGCGCAAGCACCTGCGCTGCGCGAGCGAAGCAATCTCGTGTTAGTTAACTGTTTATAATTATTAGATTGCTTCGTTGCTGCGCTCCTCGCAATGACCAGTGGAAACACTTTTTACGAAACCATCAATTTTGCTGAA
>JAYELD010000030.1 GCA_034717215.1 Caldisericota bacterium | reverse complement strand
CAAAGCTCTCACAAGCATCGTGACAAACTCTCCACGCGTAATTTCACTATTTGGTGAAAATTTACCCTGCCCCGTGCCTTTTACAATTCCCTTGGTAAACGCCTCTTCAATCCATTTAAATCCCCAAAAATCCATTGGCACATCCACAAAATCCCGTCTATAATCCTCCTTAAGCGTAATGCCCATTACCCTCAAAATAAGTACGGCACTTTCTGCTCTTGTAAGGTTCCTTTCAGGTTTAAATGTACCATCGGGATAGCCTTTTATTAAACCTTTTTCGTAAAGAAATTTAACAGAATGCCGCACTGTAGGGTTAGCAATATCTTGAAAGGGTATATTAACAGTGCTTGAAATTTCAACCGCAGTTGATGCAAGATATACGGTTTCTTTAACTCTACCGGGAATTTCTTCCGGAATAAGCCAAAAACTTACTTTATAGCCTCCAACGGTAACGGCTTTGCCTGCATTATTCTTTTGATTCCAGACTGCAGTAAACTCTTTATTGCTGTATGCGGGAATTTCAAGATATGTTATTACTTGAGCAAATGTTTTGCCTTTAGACCATCTATAAACCAATGTACCCTGACCATAATTTACGATAGAAAAGTCATAAATCTGTGATGTATTAAAAGTAAAACGGAGTGGACTATCGCTGTTGTTAGTTATCGTATAGGTAATCTTTACAGGTTCTCCGAGAAGATAATCTGTTTTATCCGTTACAACTTTCACTTCCATATTATCGTTGGCTCTAACAAAACTAATGAAAGAAAATACCATACAAAAGACAATAAACACAATTGATAATTTTTTCATTGCCGCCTCCTTTTATATTTTAGACAGCTCTGAATATAAAAAGTTCGTACCTTAATATCCCTCGCCAGGTTTTAGAATAATACATTTTGCATTAGTTTCGTTTTCTATGCCCTTTCTAAATTCTTCTAAATCCACTTTTATTTCATCCCAGGTATTATAATGCATGGGAATAACTGCTGTTGGATGAATAAACTTTGTGGCTACAACAGCATCATGAATATCCATAGTATAAGTACCGCCAATTGGAAGGATAGCAACATCAATCCACGTTTGACCTCCTATCAATTCCATATTAAGGAATAAGCCTGTATCTCCAGCGTGGTAGATGTTGAAACCATCAATTTTTAAAACATAGCCGCACGGATTCCCTGCATAAATAATTTTATCTCCCTCCACAATAGAAGAACTGTGCGTAGCCAATACCATTTTAACCTCTCCAAAGTCAAAATGGCGGCTCCCTCCAATGTTCATTGGATCTACATTTTTGACACCATGGGCTGAAACATATTGTGTTATCTCAAAAGGAGCGATAACAAGAGCATTGTTCTTCTTCGCTATTTTAATTGTATCCCCTAAATGATCGTGGTGACCATGTGTAACAAGTATATACTTCGCTGTACATTGCTCTGCTGTAATTGGCGAAAGAGGATTCTCATCCAAAAAAGGGTCAATTACAATACGCTCCTTATCCATTCCAATACCAAATGCAGAATGCCCAAAATAAATAATTTTACTTCTCATTTTTTCCACCTCCGTAATGTTTTGAAACGTCTCTGAAAAAATTATCAATATCCTGATCTATCATAAGATCAACCGAAATAGGGCCAATATTAACCTCGCCTTTTGACACAACAACAAGTTTCCCCCGTGCAAAATTAGGTAGCATCGCAGCAGGATAAACTGCAAGCGCTGAACCTATTACAAAAAACAAATCGGATTGATAAGTAAGCTCTTCTGCATCTCTAAAATGAAGTACCTCTTCGCCAAAAAATACAATATCAGGTTTTATTATACCTTTACATTCATCACATAAGGGCACTTCTTCTTCCATTACTTTTTTCCTCATCTCGCTGAGAGAATATTCTTTTCCGCATTCGATACAATGACTCTTGTAGATGCCGCCATGAAGTTCAATGATGTTTTTACTTCCCGCAAGTTGGTGCAATGCATCAATGTTTTGAGTAATTACCCCTTTAATCTTATCTTCTTTCTCTAAAGCAGCGATAAAACTATGTGTAAAAGTTGGTTTCATATCCTGTGTTTTAGCCAAAAAATCTCTCGCAAAATTATAAAACGGCCTGGGATCCCGTAAAAAATAGTAGAAATCAAAAATTTTATCCGCATCGTATTTCCCCGTTGTATAGATTCCTTGAGGTCCTCTGAAGTCAGGGATGCCGGCATTAGTTGAAATCCCTGCTCCCGTAAGAACAACGATAAAATGAGCCTCTTTCAGAAACCTTGCACATTCCTTTGCCTTATCAATTTGCATTTTTTTTAACCAAACAAAAAAATTTTCGTTTTTTATTTTTATACACTATCTATTAAAAAATAACGGGGCTTTAAAATGTTTTATACCAATCTTCTCCTGCGTCTTTTATTGAAATGCCTGCAAAACTCACAAACTGCTGGTGCTCGTAAAAAGGAACCGCTTTCTTGCTCGCCTCATACAGTTTATAATAATTAGCGACACCGGAAGTCTTAAGCCAAGCAGCCATATCTGATTCATTTGGAAAATATTTTGTGAAATCTTTCCACACTGCTCTCCCCGCAAGAAACCCTGATGCTCCTTCTTTAGAAGCAATCTCTACG
>JAYELD010000029.1 GCA_034717215.1 Caldisericota bacterium | reverse complement strand
AGAATTTATTATGAAAAAGCATTTTTCACTCCGCAAAAAGATGGATTTGGAAGATATTATGCAGATGTGATTCTTCGAGATGTATTTGAAAATGAAATTAATCTTGTTGTTGATAATAAGTTATCAAAAATAAATGTAAAACCAGTTATAAATGTTTCAGCTGAAAGGTTAGATTTTGATACTCAAAAACCAGAAGGATTATTGCAATTATTGATTATGGCAACAACGGAACCTGGCGATATTGTTGCTGACTTTTTCTGTGGCTCAGGGACTACAATAGCAGCAGCAGAGAAACTTGGCAGAAGATGGGTAGGTTGTGATTTGTCAAAGTTTGCTATCCAAATTACAAGGAAAAGGCTTTTGGATATTTACAATTCGAAGAATTTACAGGATAAAGACAAGAAGTATGGCAAACCCGCCCGACCCTTTGAACTCTGGAATATAGGGAACTATGAAACAGTTTACTGGCAGGAAAGAGAGGATGAGTATCTTCTCTTTATGCTTAAATTGTATCAATCACAGCCTTTAAAGGGTTTTAGATATTTACATGGGAGAAAGGGAGATAGAGTAGTTCATATTGGTCCTTTAAAAGCACCGGTTACAATGGAAGATATTGAAAAAATTATAATAGAATGTCGAGCTAATAATTTCAACAAGATAGATGTCCTTGGGTGGGAATGGAGCTACGAGGTCAATGAACTAGCTAAAACATCGGCGAAGAAGAGTGGAGTTAATTTAAAACTTATTCAAATACCCTCTGTAAACGAAATAAAATCTTCCCTTGTTGGGTTTGATTTGCAGCTATTAAAAGTACCTGAACAGATAGTAGAGAAGGAATTAGTCAAATATATAAAATTCCCAGAAGTTGCTTATTTAGAAATTGAAAGTAAGTTAAACGGAAAAGAAATAATTCTAAAAATCATTGATTTTCAACTCTCGCCCACTGCAGAACTTGCAGAGATAGCAAGTAAGGTAAAAGATTCAAGGGAATTGATTGATTACTGGGCAATAGATTGGGATTATAAGGGAGATACTTTTCATAATCAATGGCAAAGTTTTAGGATGAAAAAGAATCCAAGAGTAGATTATCAAGCTATACACAAATACGATGATATTGGAGAGTATGAGATTATGGTTAAAGTGGTGGATGTATTTGGGAATGATACAAATAAAATTTTAAAGGTGGAAATAAAATGAAACCATCTGATTTATTGCGTCCAGAACAAAGACGACCAAGTAAGACATATTTAGCTAATGAGTTTCGTAAGGCAATTTTTGGTTGGCGTGAGCAAGGATATCCTGAAGTTAGCCCAACTACAAAAAGATTATTGGAATTCTGGTTTAGTGAGGACCATATTATAAATAATGAACCTTTTGTTTTTTGGTTTTGTCAAAGAGAAGCAATTGAAACGCTGATTTATGTGTATGAAGTTATAAAAAAACACAACTTCATAGATATGGCTAGAGACTTTGGTGCAGGGCCTATACAAGGATATGATCCCTCTTATGACCAATACCCTCTTTATGCATTTAAAATGGCAACTGGTTCAGGAAAGACATTTGTAATGGCTTTAGCTATCGTTTGGTCTTATTTTAATTATAAGAAAGAAAATAATAAAGATTATACATCCAAATTTTTACTTATAGCTGGAGAAAAAAATGTTATTTACGACAGGCTTCGCAGAGATTTTAAAGATGGTAAAATATTTAAAGAATTACCATTTATCCCTCCGGAATGGCAAAGAGAATTTGACCTAAAAGTTATTCTAAAGGAAGATCCAATACACGTTATTCCTGAGAGTGTTTTATTTTTAACCAACATTCAGCAGTTAGAGGAGAGAAAGAATAAAAAGAAAGAGGTTGAAGAATATGTAGATAGAGTCTATGAGTTGCCTTCGGTTTATAATGTTTCTGATATTTATCATGAAAATAGAATAAAAGAAGTCTTATTAACTTGCCCTAATGTAATGATTCTAAAGGATGAGGCCCACCATATATATCATTTTGAAAAAGCATGGAAGCAAATATTGGTAAGACTTAATAGAAATCTTGCTTCCAAATATGGACAAGGCATAAATATGGAGTTGGACTTCTCGGCTACACCTAAAACGGAAACCGGGGCTTTATTCCCCTGGATCATCGAGGATTTTTCACTCAAAGAAGCAATTGAAATGAATATTGTAAAATTACCGTTAAAAGGAATAGTTGCCGGAGCAGAAGAGATTGCTTCTACCAAAGCGGTGGAAAGATATCGAGCTTGGATTGATGCAGGAATAAGAAGATGGCGAGAATATAAAGAAGCATTAAAACCATTATCAAAAAAACCTGTGTTATTCTTTCAATGTCCTGAAAATAAGGAGGCAGATGAAATATTTAGATATGTTAACTCTGCCGTACCTGACCTAAAAGATAAAGTTTTATTAATTCATACAGATAGTACCGGAGAAGTAAAAAAGGCTGATTTGCCCAAAGCAAGAGAGTTTGCTAGAACCATTGATAACCCCGACACAGATAAAAATCCTTACGAGGCCATAGTCAGTACC
Organism: Caldisericota bacterium; assembly: GCA_034717215.1. Taxonomy (NCBI): domain Bacteria; kingdom Pseudomonadati; phylum Caldisericota; species Caldisericota bacterium. The sequence continues at coordinate 10,893 of JAYELD010000029.1, read as the reverse complement.
TTGATGTTAAATGAGGGATGGGATGTAAGAAATGTAAATGTAATTGTGGGGTTAAGGTCTTATACTTCAAAAAGAAAGGTACTTCCAGAACAGGTCATAGGTCGTGGTTTGAGGAAAATGTTTCCCGAAGAGGAGGCAAATATAAAAAAATCAATAAATGTACTTGAGGTCATTGGCCCACCAGGATTAATAGATATTCTTGAAGAATTGGAATATCAAGAAGGTATAAAAATTGCTGAGTTTAATATAGACAAACCTCTTGAATTGACCACAATATTTGTTGATAAAAATAAATTAGATATGGACATTGAGTTACCCATTTTAAGCCCTAGAATTTATATAGGAGAATTTGATATAGATCCAAAAGAGATTGATCTTTTGCCTTCTTTAAAAATACCTTTAGAGAATAAAGTTTTAGAGATGAAATATATTGCCGTAGATATGCTTAAAGGGATGGAAGTTATAAGGAGAAAATGGAATTTACCTGTTCCCAAAGATTCAAAAAGTGTAATTGCTTATTATTCCTACCAAATACTTAAACAACTGTCGATCGGTGGCGCTTTTGCCAGCTTTCACCCTATAGTAAAAAGATATGTTATAGAAAAATTATTTACTAACAAAGTTGACCTTGAAGATCCTAGAGTTCTTTTTAAATTGAGTTCTATCGAGGTTCAAGAAAAGTTGATAAGTTTATTTGTTAATGCTTTGAGAGATAAGACTTTTATCAAGAAAGAACCCATTCAAAAGAGTGCTATAAAACTTTCGAAAACGAGTGCTTTTGTATGGTCAAAGTTGGTTTACCCAGCAAATAAGTGTATTTTTAATTACGTTCCTTGTGATAGTAATTATGAGGTTGACTTTGCAAATTTCTTAGATAACGCAGGAGATGTGGAAGCTTTTACCAACATTGTAGTAAAGAATGGATTTTATATAGAATATATTTCCGAAGAAAATCATTTGAGATTTTATTATCCTGATTTTGTAATAAAACTTAAAAACGGAGATTATTGGATAATAGAAACAAAAGGACTTGTTGATTTAGAAGTTCCTCATAAGGATAAAAGAGCAAAACAATGGTGCAAAGATACTTCTATCTTAACAAGAGAAAATTGGTCTTACATGAGAGTTAACCAGGAAGATTTTGAAAAATACAGATTTAAAAACGTTAAAGAATTAACTATGGCTTTACAGGGGCACTAAGGGCTTTTATAAATAGACAAAAATAAATTAGAGACAATTAGGGTAATTAGGGACATCCCATTCTCTTAAATAGGGAAGGCGTACCAAGCCAATAGGTCAGTAACTTTTAGTGGAAAACTCAAGGGTTGTCCTGGAAGAAAAGCAGAGAGAAATAATAAAAGAGTGGATTAATTCCGGAAGGATTAAAGCGCGATAAAAGACCATCACTTGTCACGCTTAAGGAGGATATAATGAAAATAATTAAGTACAAATATTCAGATATCGATAAGCCTGGTTGGTCTTTTGATGAAGTACGTTTTGGAGACGTTAATTTGTTAGTTGGGTTATCAGCATCAGGAAAAACAAGACTTTTGAATACAATATTTAATTTAGGGGCGTTTACAGTACGGCAGAATTTTTTTAAACATGGTCACTGGAATTTAGAGTTTGAGCAAGAGGATAAAAAATACAATTGGGAAATAATAACAAAAAGAATTTCATCAACTGCATCCTTGATAGCCAAGGAAACACTTTATGAAAATTCAAAGTTAATTATTAAAAGAGATGAGGATAAATTTATATTTAAAGATAAAGAAATACCGAAATTACCCTTACAACAAACGAGCATTTTTTTACTTAAAGAAATGGAATGTATTATGCCTATTTATGATGGTTTTTCTTCAATTATGAGAAGAGAATTTTTTGGAAATACGCTGAAAGAACAAGCTGAAAATAGACTCATCACTCAGGAAGTATCAGAAGAATTTAAAGTCGCTGCAGACCAGGGAAAGCAATATTTTCTATCAAAATTGTATAAACCGGGTCTCCCAGTTAGCGCGCGTCTTTACTTTTTAGAGAAACATTTTAAAGAAGAGTATAAAATTATAACTGATTACTTAAAATCAATTTTCCCTTTTATTGAAGATGTTTTGTTTTTGGAGATTACAGAATTTAAACCAAATTTTCCGATTAAAGGAAAAATGCCAATTTTTTGCATTAAAGAAAAACATGTAAATAAACAGATACCTTATGAAGAACTTTCTTCTGGTATGCAAAAGGTAATCCTTTTTCTAACTGATATAAAAACATTTCCAAAGGGTTCAATTTATTTAATAGATGAATATGAAAATTCACTGGGAATAAACGCGATAAATATTTTTCCTTCTTTTTTAAGTGAAGTTGAGCAAGATATACAATTTTTTATTACAAGCCATCATCCATATTTAATTAATAATATTGGAGTAAAAAATTGGTATATTTTACACAGGAAAGGTTCAAATGTTAAGTTTTTATATGGAGAAAAAAATATAGAGAGATTTGGAAAATCAAAACAAAAAGCTTTTGTTCAATTATTAAATGATTCGTTTTATAGAGAAGGAATTGAATGAATATTTATGTGGTAACTGAAGGTATTTGTGAAAAATCGATTTATATTAGTTGGATACCTTTAGTCAATCACACACTTTCTAATGTTGGAAAATTACAAGAAATAAAAAATAATAATTTTATAATCTTTAGTGGAGATGGTTATCCTCAATATTTTAAGATGATAGATTGCGCAATCGAGGATGTTAATAATTTAGGTAATATTGATAGATTAGTAATATGTATAGATTCTGAAGAGATGTCTTATAAGCAAAAATATGATGAAATATCAGAACATGTAAAAAGCAAAAAATGCATTGCTGAAATTAAAATTGTTATACAATTTTTTTGTTTCGAAACTTGGGCATTAGGAAATAGAAAGATTGTGCCTCATAATCCTAAGACAGAAATTGTAAAAAAATATAAAGGATATTTCGATGTATCAGATAATGATCCTGAATCATTACCGGAATATCCTCCTGAAAATTTAAATAGAGCGCAGTTTAGTGAAAAATATTTGAGAAAGTTATTAAATGATAACGGTCGTTTTACATACAACAAAGGTAATCCCGAATACCTTAAACACCATGTTTTTTATGAAGAAGTTAAAAAAAGACATCTTGAGACAAAACATATTATGAGTTTTAAATTTTTTTTAGAAGCTTTTTCTTGTTTAGATTAAGTAATTTTAATAATTAATAGACACACATCCCATTCTTAGACAGTTAATATTTCTTTTTAAATTAGATAAATAGGGAAGATATGAAAAAATTAAAGAAAATAAAGATGTAAGAGACCCTGATTATCGATTTATCGCTAAATACCAAGGACTATATACTGAAAAGTTTGAAATACAAGTTGAGGGTTGATGATTAATGAAATATAAAACAATTAAAAAGAATGCTTCTGTTTCTCGAGTTATCAAAAAATCTAAATTCTTGGGTTCTGCAGCGCCAGTTCAAGATGTATTGCAGGCAAAAGATTTTATAAAAGAAGTATCTAAAAACTTCAAAGATGCAAACCATAACGCGTTTGCTTATTCGGTTGGTATACAAAAAGAACTTTTTGCATTTAGTGATGACGGCGAGCCATCAAAGAGTGCCGGGAATCCTATATACTGCACAATAAAGGGCTTGGGTCTTACAAATACAGTGATTGTAGTGACAAGATACTTTGGAGGTATTAAATTAGGAATAGGCGGGTTGATTCGCGCTTATGGTGATACTGCAAAAATGGCGATTGAAGCTGCAGGTATTGTGGAAAAGAAGATTTTTACAAAAATTTCTTTAAGCTTTCCGTATAATGAATCTCGATTAGTAATGTATATGCTGGATAAATTCGGGGCAGAGGTGCTTAAGAGAAAATTCGGCGAAGAAGCAGAAATGTATATTAGTATAGATGAAGATTTAGTAGAACGGTTTATGAAGGAAGTTGCTGCTAAATCATATAAAATAAGGTTTAAAGATTTGTAGCAAAATGATGCATGATATTGCCAGGAAATGGGCTTTGTATCGGGCTGATAGCAGGAAGTTTTCTTAGCGAACGGCTAACTATTTAAGGGATAAAATAGGGGATAAATTATTGATTAAAAATTGACTTTTAAGCATAAATCAGATTAGAAACAGAGTAAGAATAGAATTTATTACTCGGATAATTTTGATGTTGCCTTGTAAAATTTTTCTCCTTTTAAGTCTATTTCTATAATTTTCTCTTCTCCTGTAAGAAGCTCAATATATTTTAAAATTTCATCTCTGTGAGCACCGAGTCCCTTCGCAAGGTCGTCAATTGTTTGCGGGCGTATTGCTATGCTATCAATAATTGCTTCTTCTAAATCTGCTCTGTATGCCTTATTCGTTTTTCTATCAAGTGGTTTTATAATCTCAGCATTGCTTTCGATAATCTTTCTTGCAAACTCTAATTCTTGATCTGTCAATGACCTGGCAAAACCAAAAGCAGGTGGGCGAACTACAGTGTTTATTTGTACCTCGTTAGCTTTAATCCTTTTAAGCACTTTATGCAGTGCGCGGGAATTTTCCTTTGTATCATTTACATCCTTTACCAGCATCACTTCAATCAAAAGTTTCCCTTTATACATTTCACTGAATTTTATAATTCCGTTAACAATATGCTGGATTGTTAGAGATTGCTCGGGTTGATTTACTCTTTTAAAATACTTTTCTTCTGCGGCATCAAGCGTGCACTTTACAAGATCTGCGTTAAGAAGCTCATCCCTTACATCTTCTCTGTAAAGCAAAGATGCATTGGTCAAAACTGCCACAGGAATATTGGTAAACTTTTTTATCTTCTTTATCATATAGCCGATTTTTGAGTTCAATGTAGGTTCGCCAGAGCCTGAAAAAGTAATATAATCAATATGTTGATTGGATTTCTTTAAAAAATTTTTCAATTCTAAAAGAATTTTCTCAGAAGAAATATACTCCTTCCTCTCTGTGGTAAGGAGAGTTGTTCTTGCTACTTCACAATAAACACAATCGAAACTGCAAACTTTTAATGGAATAGGGTCAATACCTAAAGAAATACCCAATCTTCGTGAGGGTACAGGGCCATAAATGTATTTATATTTCATTATTCTATACTTAACCTCTCATCTTCTATTTTGATTGTTCGACCAACACCATTTTGTATAAATCGCTCCTTGAACACGTCTTTGAAAATCTTTTTTGCAGCTTCTCCTGTGCAATGGGAAGGTGCAATATAATGTACTTTTTCAAAAAGATTTTCTGCAATTCTTTGTACTTTCCACCTATTTCTCCCGAGTAAATGAAAGCCTCCTATGAGAAGAAAAATAGATTTTCCAAATTTATCAGTAACAAAATCTACAATATTTTGTATGCCCGGGTGGGAGCATCCCACAATAAGAATCAAGCCATTCGGTTTTTGAAATACAAGTGCTTGCTCATTAGCAACCGAACGGAAAGGCAGCACTCCTGTAGAATAAACATTGGGATAAATTTCAAGGGTGTCCTTTATCTTTACAGAATTTGCTCCTGCCTTTTGTAATGTTTTGCTTAAATTAAAAGAGGAATACGGATAGTACACTACGCTATCTTTTTTTAATATAGTGGCTAATCCTCCTGTATGATCTAAGTGGAAATGCGAAATGAAAATTTTGTTAGGAAAAGAGATAGAAAGGGTTTTTGCATTATGTAAAAGGATATTTCCGTTGGCTCCTGTATCAAAAAGAATCGAATAGCCATCTTCTTGAACAAACAAAGAGAACCCCCAGTCTTCTTTTAAAGAAAATTGAGGGTTCAAAGAAACATTATCATAAAGAGTAGTAAGTATCATTTTTCTTTCAGCTTATTTATCCTCTCTATTAATTCTTTTACCTTTTCAACTAATTCCTTCAGATCGTTCTTTATTGTCTCTAAGTTCTCTCCTGAAATTGTTGTTTCCTGGGAGGGGGCTTCTTGTTGGAATCCTTTTCTCATTCCGTACCCTGCTTGTGTCATACGACCAGTACTGTGTAATTCATTTTTTTTGAATTTCTCTACTGCATCTTTAATGAGACCCGTAATTCCTGTAATCATTTCAACGCCTGCGCTTTGTAAAACTCCAGCAGAATTAGGACCAATATTTCCTGATATAACAGTCTTGACGCCTTTATTTACAACAAATTGTGCTGCCTGGATACCTGCACCTCCTCCCATCGTTACCGAAGGATTAGATAATGCTTCATAGCTGTCTTTCTCTGTATCATAAAATAGATAATAAGGACATCTTCCAAAAATTGGACTTATTACTCCGTCTGCTGTAGTTCCGCTCGATGCTATGCAAATAATCATAAAAGGCCTCCTTATTTTTTTTCTAATTCTGTTATTCTTCTCTCAATTTTTGAGAGAGCATCTGAAATTTCTCCTAATGCGCCATGCATTGCTGCAGTCTCATCTTCTTTAGAGGGCGTGCCACCATATCCATAAGGGGTAAAATAATCTTCTCTGTAATCAGGACGACTATAACCTGTAGCATAGTAAGGGTTTACGTGATTAGTGTAAGGATTACGTCTCCATCTTCTAACCCCAAAACCTCTACCAAAACCTCGACCTCTGCCATAACCTCTGCCCCATACAAAACCTGGAGCAACATAACCTACACAATACCCTAATCCTCTTCCAGTCATAGATCCTTGGCCTAATGGCCCTGTTCCGTCTCCACCTGGCATATTTCTCACCTCCTTTTTTGTGAAATTTCTTTAATTCTTTCTTGTTGTTCGGGTTTTAGCATCTTACATGCATCATAAGGTGCTTCCCACATTGCAATAGCATGGGCACAGTCCTGGCATGTAGGATAACCGCATTTCCCACAATCTGTCTTTGGTAAAATTTCATAAATAGCATTTACCACTTCCTTATTCTCTACATTCAAAGGACTACCAATATTATTTTGAACTGGTGGATTAACAGGAGAAATTCCTCTTCCTATTCCGCCAGTACGTCCTCGTCCTGCACCTCTACCACGGCCTCTTCCTGCTCCACCACCTCTTCTACCTGTCATTGGCCCTTTACCTAAAGGTCCTGTTCCGTCTCCAAGTGGCATATTCTCACCTCCTTTTTGTTGTTTATCATACTTTCCAAATACCTTTATATCAAGAACAGAAGTATTAAAACCATATTTTTCTTTAAGAGTTTCTTTAAATTTTTCTATGGTTTTGTTAAATTCTTTATCCTGATTTGAGAAATCCACTATTTCATTGCAATCAGTGTGGATTAAATGAATTCTCGCAGGATGCATTTGTCTTTTCAATTGGAAACATCTTTTTCCCCAGCCTACGTTAAGCGTCTCGACAATACCTTGTTCTTCAAACAACTTTAAAATTCTATAAACAGAAGCAAAACCAATCCCGGGATAGATTTTTCGTGCAGTATCAAATATTTGTTCAGCAGTGAGATGGTCATTGCTGCTTTCTAAAACAGACAGTACAACTTCTCTTGGCTGTGTGCTTCTAAATCTTCTTTCCTTTTTCATTTTTGTCTCTTTTTGAGAATGATTTTCATTATCAATTAAATTATAACCAGATATTTTTTTCTGTCAAGATATATTACATCTCTAATTTTTTTAATTAGAGTAAAAGGAAATTAAAAAAGAATGTTATTTGTAGTATCATAAATAACGCCTGATCCAATTGCTGCAATAGGCAGATTCTTAGTTGTATGAATCAAGAATATCGGTTAGTAGTAATAATTATTTCATATGTGTAATAAAAAATTAAAAAAAGAAAATCAAAAAATGATATAAATCAAGGAACAAGAAATAAAGTTTTTTTAAATAGTTCCTTGTTTGAAGTTAGATTTATTCAGATAAATACCTCAAAACATCATTGGATATTTTTTTTATCTCCTTTTTAACAGCGCCACAATTATCAGAATCGATAGGTGTAAGGTTCTTAGAAAGATTTTTTACAACACAACGATCAAAAGGAATCTTACCCATTATTTCTAACCCATTTTTATCAGCAAATTGTTGGATCTTTTCTGTGTTACTTTGATTTATATCTGCCTTATTAATTATAATTTTTGCGTTCACATTAAATTGTTTACACGTAGCCAAAATTCTGTCGAGGTCATGGATCCCTGATAAAGTAGGCTCTGTGACGATTAATGCGAGCGCTGCACTGGATAACGAAGAAATAACAGGGCAACCAATGCCCGGGGGACCATCAACAATAATACTCCTCAATCCTTTTTTCTTTGCAATAAGTTGAGCTTCACGTTTTACTAATGCTACAAGATTCCCTGAGTTCTCTGCACCTGGTATAAGCCGTGCATGTACCATCGTACCGAAAGACGTTTCCGATACATACCAATTACCTACGATTTGTGGATTCATCTTAATTGCATTAACAGGACATACGTATGTACAAAATTCACAGCCTTCGCACTTATAAGAATCAACTATAAAGTTTCCTTCTTTGTTTCTACTAATTGCGTTAAAACGACACTTCTTTTCACATTCGCCACACTGAATACACTTTTTTGTATCGATACTTGCAATAGACCCACCTTTAAATTCATCTTGCCTTAAAGGATCAGGTTTAAGGAGAATAAAAAGGTCTGAAGCATCTACATCTGCATCAACAATTACCTTATTAGGAATAAGTTTTGAGAGGCTTGTAGCTAAGGTTGTTTTACCCGTTCCTCCTTTTCCACTTAAAATTACTATTTCTTTTGCTCTATCCACTTGTATTAACTCCTTTCCGGATCTTTTCCATAATGTTAACAAAGAATTTTTCCCCATCAGGTAAAACGTCAACAACAGGTATTCCTTTAGAATAAGCCTCTGCTATTTCTCTACTAAATGGAATTTCCCCGAGGATAGTGATTTTCTCTTCTCTTGCATAATCTTTTATTAAACTGTTTCCTTCTTCATGTTTATTTACCAGTATACCAAATGGAAGTTTCATTTCCTTTACCATCTCTACGGCGAGCTTTAAATCGTTTAATCCAAATGGTGTTGGTTCTGTTATAAGGAGCACAAAATCCGTATCTCCAACAGATTCTACTACAGGACAGCTTGTACCTGGCGAAGAATCAATAATTGCATCTCTATCATGGGGTATATATTTTTTCATACCCCTGATAAGTGGCGTGCCAGATGCTTCACCAACATTCAAAATCCCTTCAATAAATAACTGCCCGTTTTTTTCTCCCTTTCTTATCCTGCCTTTTTCTTTTGGAACTTCCTCTATGGCATTTTCTACAGGACATACAAAGGAACACAAACCACAGCTATGACAAAGCTCAGGGAAAAATATTGCTTTTTTAACGGGTTTTAATATGGCAATTGCCTTATAAACGCATGCATCAGCACATTTCCCACAAAAGGTACATTTATCTTCGTGAATTAATGGAATAAGTTCCGTATAAGAAAATTCCTCTTTAATTACAGGTTTGATGAACAAGAAACCATTAGGTTCTTCTACATCTGCATCGACATATATCGTATTTTTATTAGATAAAGCAAGACTTACAGCAACCGTTGTCTTGCCGGTACCACCTTTTCCACTTGCAACAGATATCCACATACACTATACTCCTTTCAATAATATTAGGTTTACCTAACTTTTATTGTTTTTATTATATCAAAATTTTTTTATTCTTCAAATCGAAGTACGGTAATCTAATTTTTTATTTTTGGTTGTTAGAGCAAGGATTGCACATGAGGCAGAAAAGCTGTTTTTCGTGATATGCAGTGGCGAGGAAAAGACAACGCAACGACCACAAAAAAGAAAAAGATGAGCAACAAAATAAAAACAATGGTATCTTTTGTTAGTCTTGCATATAATTTAAGTGAGGCAATCGAATGAGTTTCGTATAGAAAATTATAAGGTGTAATACTGAGAGATAAAATTTTTGGGAAGAATTTAGCGAGATTTTTATAAAGTTCTACTTTTTTAATTTAGCTTGCGATGAATAGGTTTTGTAACTATAAAATAATTGTTTATACTAAATATATGATGTTGCTGAGAAATGGAATTTTTTTGTCTTTTTTTAGTTTCGTGTTGGGGCTAATAATAGGAAGCTTTATTAATGTTTTGGTGTACCGTGTGCCAAAAGGTGAATCCATTGTTTATCCTGCTTCGCATTGTCCTGAATGCAAACACCCTTTAAAGTGGTATGATTTAATACCTTTATTGAGCTATATTATGCTTTACGGCAAATGCCGTTATTGTGGACGTAAAATTCCCGTAAGATATCCCGTTATAGAGCTGGTTACAGGACTTGCCTTTATGGGTATTGCTTTGAGATATGGATGGTCTTTTAATCTTTTAAAATATGTCATATTTACAGGCTTACTCAGTACCGTTAGCTTTATCGATATATTTGATGGGGTTGTTCCGGATATCGTTGTGATACCCGGTGCAGCTATAGGGTTGATTTTTGCCATTATTCAAGGCAAAATAATGTTTTTGGATTCATTGTGTGGATTGCTTGTTATGGGCGGATTTTTTGTCTTAATTATATTAGTCACGCGTGGAAGAGGAATGGGACAGGGTGATGCAACATTGGGGGCTATGATTGGTGCGTTTCTTGGATTGAAATTTTCTATTGCTGCATTGTTTATTTCGGTTATAATTGGAGGCATAGGAGGAATAATTGCAATCCTTTTTATGAGGAAAAAACGAAACGATACAATGCCATTTGGCCCATTTCTTGCAATTGCTGCGTATATTATGCTGTTGTATGGTGTTGAGATCCTATCTTATTATCTATCTTTTTTTAATTTTTAGAGAATTTAAAACTTGACATAGAAAAATTGAGTAATATAATAAAAATTATAGTGTTGCAGTTGTACTTGACTAATTGTGTACATTAAGGGGAGAATAGAGAG
>JAYELD010000028.1 GCA_034717215.1 Caldisericota bacterium | reverse complement strand
ATGATGAGATTTTGAATGTCAGGAGAAATAGTAAGAAACTCCTGGGCAGCCATCCTCCCTCTGTATCCAGTATGATTACACTTGTCGCACCCTTCCCCTTTATAAAATGATATGCCTTCAATTTTGCTCATGTCCAAACCAACATGTTCTAAAACAGATTTTGGGGGATCATATGGTACCTTACAACTCTTGCAAATCCTTCTCACAAGTCTCTGAGCAGTAGCGCCGATAACCGACGAAGCAACAAGAAACGGTTCTATACCCATATCAATAAGACGCGTTGGAATTGACGCTGCATCATTGGTATGAATCGTAGAAAATACAAGATGCCCTGTCAGAGCTGCTTCTATAGCAATACGCGCCGTTTTTTTGTCACGAATCTCACCTATTAGTATAATATCCGGGTCCTGTCTCAATATATAAGGAAGTGTATTTGCAAATGTAACGCCGGCTTTAAAGTTCACCTGTACCTGATTAATACCTTTTAACCTGTATTCTACAGGATCCTCTACTGTAACAATATTTCTTGCAGTTGTATTCAATCTGGTTAAAGCTGAGTAAAGCGTAGTAGTTTTACCCGACCCCGTCGGGCCTGAAATGAGCACCATGCCATAAGGTTGCGCAATAGCATCTTCAAATTTTCTGAAATTTTCTGAAGAAAAACCTAACTTTTCAAGTGGCAAAAGAGCAGAAGTGGCATCCAGTATTCTTAAAACAATCTTTTCTCCATGCACGGTGGGTAAGGCAGAAACTCTGAAATCAATCCTTCTTCCTTCAAACTTTAAAGAAATTCTTCCATCCTGCGGTAATCTTCTCTCCGCAATATCCATATTGGCCAGTATTTTCACACGAGATGTAACACCAGGCTGGATTTTTTTGGAAAGACTTTGATGTTCATATAGAACGCCGTCTATTCTATAACGTGTACGCACAATTGTTTCCAATGGTTCAATATGGATATCTGAGGCACCCTGGAGAATTGCTCCTGTTATAAGGTTGTTTACAATTTTCACTATGGGCGCTTCTTCTCCCATTTCCCGCAACTTGCTAATATCAAATTCATCACCCTCTCTAAGGATTGTAGTAGATGAAAAAGCTTCTTCTTCCGCCCTTTTAAGCGCATCTTCCATTTCATAATATTTTTCGATAGATTGTTCTATGTTAGCACGCGTAGCTACATAGAAAATAATATTTTCACCTAAGGTAAGCCTTACATAATCCATCGCTTCGATATTAGTCGGGTCAGAAATTGCTACATGAAACTTACCTTTCTCTTTCTTTAACAAAAAAATGCCGTAGTACCTTGCTCTATTAGGGTCTAAAACACGTAACACTTCTTTATCAACAGGGTAATTTAAAACATCCACATACTCCATTCCCCATTGTATGCCTAAAGTCTGCGCTGCTTGCTCTTCTGTAATGCATCCTATATCGACGAATGTTTTTAATAACGGCTCATGTGTTACTTTCTGTATCTTTAGAGCCTGATTTAATTCTTCTTCAGTAATAAATTTTTTATCTAAAAGAATCCTTCCAACTCTTTTGTTTTTCTTCGATGAAATCATTCTTTGTCTCCTCCTTCCATTTGTATCACACTTCCATCATCTGGTGCAGAAGAAAGAGCTTCCTGAGCCAATTTGAAATCCGGAGCAATTTTCAATGCCTCTTTCAGTAAATTTTTGCATCCATCAATGCTCCCGTCAAATTTTTTGCGAAGTGCGCTCCTATATAATAAATGTGCTTTAACACTGCCAGTCGCATCTTTTGAAGATATACTTTTTTCATATTGCTTCGCCGCAAAATCAAAAAGACCTATCTTTTCAAAACTCATACCTAAAAATAGACACATAAGTGGAATGCAATGCCCCGACCTTACAACAAATTGAAAAGCTGCGATTGCTTCTTCGTACCTTTCGACAATAAAGCACAGGAAACCCAAAACATAATGCACATTATAATTTAAAGAATCTTTCGCTCTTTTTTCTTCATATTTTTCTATTACTTTTTTAAGCGATTGGGAAAAAAGATGAGAAGGTTTAAACTTATCGAAAAAATCTACTATATTATCTGCTTCTTCATTTTCAAGATGCACAACGAACATATTAAGTGCAACTTCTTTGCTGTCTGGCTCTCTTTTAAGAATTAATTCATACATCTCAACTGCTTTATCAGAGCGATCAGCTATTTCAAAAAATTGTGCAATTTTTATTAGTTCTTCTACAGTAAGCTTTTCACCCAGCTTTTTTGCTTCATCACATACAAAATCGACATTATCAACAGGACTTAAATCAATAAATTCTAAAAATATCTTAACTAATTCTTTTATATTGCCTTTTCGTTCAAGAAGGTAAATTTTCTTCAACAAAAACAGCTTATTAGACGGATCTAATTTTAGCAACAACTCTATTATCTGCTCTTTCTTAGAAAGGTCTACTGTGTCGTCAATACAACCATATAGTGCTTTAGCAACAATATTTTTTTCGACAGCATTGGGAATGTCAACAATATAATTAGCTATCTCTAAGTAATCATCAGGAGAAAGTTTGTTAATTCTATGCGCAGAGATAAGCCATCTTATACCTTCAGTTTCTTCGTTTGTGTTACACAAGATTTTACCTAATGTGTAGAAATATTGGAA
>JAYELD010000027.1 GCA_034717215.1 Caldisericota bacterium | reverse complement strand
TAGGCTCATTTTTATGAAAATCTGTAACAGCAATTGACAATAAATTTTCTTTTGAAATAAAAAGCTCCCTATTGTCAAACCTTCCCTTATAATATAATCCATTTTTAAGGAGAATCATTTGTCCGCCTGAATCAATAATCCCGCCAGGTTCTGATTCTAACCCATAGAAATGTATTCCATAGCTTGCAATAACAATATCTTTCTCCTTAAACATCCCCTTAATTTTTTTCCTATCTCTTTGAATAAACCATCTAAAGAAAACGATAGCAAAAATAAATGCACCTATTAAAATATAATACACTGCAGACGGTTTCATTTGGTTTGTTTAACTTTCTCTAAAATTAATACTAATCTTTTCACTGCATAATGATAACGATATCCTCTTCTAATATTCATCGCCTTTAAGATTGATTGGGCAATTTCTTCATTTGTCTTTCCCTTTCTTCTCAGCTTCTGAATTTTTTTTAAATTCGCTTGAACAATTTTTTCGTACCCACCTGTTTCATTCGTATGGGCATAATAGAAACTCATAACGGACAAAAGTACAGCAGATACAACAAGTATTATAATGTCATAGGATGGATCTTTAATAATATATCTCATTGGAGAATTCGGATTTCCTATATTGAAAATTAAGTAGACTATAAATACTGAAAGTAACGCAAAAACAATAAAAAAAACTTTTTTAGTCTGCTCGCTCACCGTACTCTCCTCCAAGGAGCCAAGGGCTTGCGTGCCCTTGGCTCTAATTTAAAAACTACCTAAAATTACTTCTGCACTGCTTCAAAACCTTTTAATTTTCTTTCTTCTCCTTCTTTCATCTGTTCCCATTCTGCCTCAGCTTTTGTCCAGGCTTCTTCAGTTGCTTCTCTCTCCCAGTAGGTTAATCCTCGCTCTTCCCTTGTTGCACCAGGAAGTGAGTTATCAAGAATCATTGCAAGAAGTGCTGAAACAGCCATAGCCGTGGTAAGAATGGTCTGTACGATCATTCCCAATGTACCGCCAACAGTTCCAATAGCACCCCAGCTTAGTGGAGTTGTCTCGAATGCATAACTGATCGAAAGGCCACCAAATAATGCTATACCGAGAACAAACAGGTTTCTCGAATTATTGAGATTCACATATTGGAGGTTCGAAAGCCCAACTGCTGCAATCAAACCAAAGAGACCAACATACATCGCTCCGACAACCGGGCCAGGAAGTGAGGCAAAAACTGCTCCTATTTTCCCAATAATTGGAATAATAAGCATAATAATTGCACCACATCTTATAACCCTTCTTGAAGCAACTCTTGTGATACCAATAGCACCGATGTTCTCCGAATAGGAGGTCGTTCCACTTCCGGACTGAAGTATTCCGGCAACAAGACAACCTACACCTTCGGCGCCAATACCTTTTGAAATCAACCTTTCTGTTGGCGGCGGAGCCTCAGACATCTTTGCACATGAGTGATAATCTCCGATGGACTCTACCATTGAAGCAAGGTAAGCAGCAAGCATTCCAAAACTACCTGCTATCAACATGGAAGCACCGGTAGGAAATCCCCATTTAAATGGAACAAGAGGCCGGATAGTAAGCCAAGGAGCTGCTGCAATGTTCTGGAAAGCACTAGTTAAATTTGCAGGATTCCCTGCAGGAATCCATCCAGTAAGGGTTCCAACTACTGCGCAAACCCAACCTACAGCTATTGCTGATATAACGGGGAAAAGCAAGAAGAATCTTGATTTTCTTGAAAAAACCTGAGAAAAAACAACCAATGCAACCAATGTGATTATAGAAATTGTCCAGTTTCCCGCCATAGCTGGTGCGCCTGATTTAAAAAGAGATAATCCAATCATAGCAATTGTAGGACCAATTACAAGGGGGCCAATAAATTTCTTTATTTTGCCTATTGCGCCAGAATAACCAAGAATAATCTCAAAAATCGATGCAAACATAATTGCTGCCGCAACATGTTGAATCATCATTTGCCAATTTCCTCCCTGAGCCGCCACCATTCCCATAATAGCGAAAGTAGGTCCAAGGAAAGAAAAACTTCCTCCCTGCACAATGGGGAGCTTATTGCCAAAAAATTGCTGAAAAAGTGTTGCTAATCCACTTGCAAAGAAAACAGTACCAATAAGGACTGCAAGCTGGTCTGGTGGGAATCCCATCGCACCTCCTACGATAAGAGGGATAGCAACAGTGGCCCCAAACATCGTAAGATAATGCTGGAAACCCAAGAAAAATGATAAAGTCCAGCGTGGTTTACTTCCTATGGGATAGAGCACCCACCCGGAAGATTCAATTTGTTCGTTTGCCATTTAAAACCTCCTTTAATTTTTAATCTTTTAGAACCTTTTCGAGTTTTTTTCTTTTCGCACCCCCTAACTCCTTTTCAGGCAAAATTTAACGAAGAATATGTTTCATACACAACTTAATATACAATATATATCAATATAACCTCATTTTTTTTTAAGTCAAGTTTCTGTATGAGTTACATACATTTGAGACTCCGGATAATATTTTAGCAGAAAATCTATAGGCGACAAATTATTAAGACCTTTATGAACTCTCTTAGTATTATACCAGATGAGATAATCGATTAGTTTTGAGTTGAATGCATTAATATCTGTAGCTAATAGATTAAGGTGGTTGTTGATGAATTCTTCCTGTAGTGTTCTGTTTGATCTTTCTACGTATC
>JAYELD010000026.1 GCA_034717215.1 Caldisericota bacterium | reverse complement strand
AATATCCGTATTTTGCCATATAACATTTGTCGCTCTTCTCAGAGCATGGTCTATTGTTCCACATGCAGATGTCATATTGGTAATACGGTCTATTAAAATTAAGCTTCCTATCGATTTATTGTTTTTGAATTTGTCAAATACCATGTTCTCAGATAGAGAAATATCACAAGTTGCCATTTCATTCTTAAATAATCTTTCTGCTTGAATATGTTTTCCGGTATTGATATCAATTTTATGTTTAATACTCATAACCATAGCAGGTAATGTTTTGGTTCCTACCTTTACCAGATAGTTTCTTCCTGCTATTAGTTCTCTATCATCCATCCAAAGAATAGTGGCTGTAAACATATCAGCTATCTTTAAATCCTTATCTTTTGCTAACACACACCCTCTTGATACATCAACTTCTCTATCAAGTTGGATGGTAACAGGTTGCCCGGTAATAGCAGATTCTGTTGACTTATCCGTAACATGGATACTTTCAACCTTTGCCTTTTCATTACCAGGTAATAAAACAATTTCATCACCAACATTAATGGCTCCGGATTCAATCTGGCCCTGAAAGCCTCTAAATGCATGATTAGGACGGCTTACTCTTTGTACCGGCATAATAAATCCATCGCTCTTAGAATCCCCCCTTACATCTATCTGTTCTAAATATGATAATAATGGAAGTCCTTCATACCAGGATGTATTAGAAGATTTCCTGGTAATATTATCCCCTTCTGTAGCTGATACCGGTATAACCTCAATACTTTCTAATCCATAGTCAGCTGTAAAGCTTAAAAATTCTTTCTTGATTTCGTCAAATCTATGTCTATCATAACGGATTAAATCCATTTTATTTACAGCGAGTACAATATGCCCAATGCCCATGAGAGAACAGATTCTCGCATGACGTTTTGTCTGAATAAGAACACCTTGTGTTGCATCGACCAGAATAACGGCTAAATCCGCAAAAGAAGCTCCTACAGCCATATTTCTGGTGTACTGCTCATGTCCCGGGGTATCTGCTACAATAAATGAACGATTTTCAGTTGTGAAATATCTATAAGCTACGTCAATTGTTATACCCTGTTCTCTTTCTGCCATTAAACCATCAAGTAGTAGAGAGTAGTCAATTTCCCCTTCTCTGCTGCCAACTTTACTATCAAGTTGAAGCATCTTTTCTTGGTCAGCAAAGAGTAGTTTGGCCTCATAAAGCATATGCCCAATGAGGGTAGATTTTCCATCATCTACACTGCCACAGGTGAGAAATTTCAATAAACTCTTCATCTTAGAAATACCCCTCTCTTTTACGTCTTTCCATACTGGCAGCTGCTTCTTGATCGATTACACGACTTGTTCTTTCTGAGGAGATTGCACCAAGCGTTTCTTCAATAATTGCATCTAATGTATCTGCTTCTGATTCAATACCACCTGTTAGCGGATAACACCCCAGAGTTCTAAAACGTACCTTTTTCATTACAATTTTTTCTCCGGGTAGGAGTTTCATCCTATCATCATCCACCAAAATGATATTTCCATCCCGATATACAACAGGTCTTTCTTTGGCAAAATATAATGGCACAATTTCAATCTTTTCCCTTCCAATATACTGCCATATATCTTTTTCTGTCCAGTTAGAAATAGGGAACACCCTCAGACTCTCGCCTTTATTAATTCGAGTATTATATAGTTTCCACATTTCCGGTCTTTGGTTTTTAGGATCCCAGGCATGTGCGCTGTTTCTAAATGAGAAGATTCTTTCTTTTGCTCTGGATTTTTCCTCATCTCTTCTTCCACCGCCAAAGGCTACAGTAAAACCATATTTATCAAGTCCTGCCTTTAATGCTTCTGTCTTCATAATATCAGTATAAGCAGAGCCGTGATCAAAGGGATTGATTCCTTTTTTAACGCCCTCCATGTTAGAGTAAACAAGCATCTCAATACCAAGCTCTTTAGTTTTTCTATCCCTGAATTCAATCATTTCTTTGAACTTCCAGGTTGTATCAATATGCATGAAAGGAAAAGGTGGTTTCTCTGGATAAAAGGCCTTCATCGAAAGATGCAGCATAACAGAGCTGTCTTTACCGATACTATAAAGCATAACCGGCTTTTCGCATTCTGCAACCACTTCCCGAATAATATAAATTGCTTCAGCTTCAAGCTGATCAAGATGCGTAAGTTCTCTCATACATACCTCCAACTTAGACCTAAATATTTTCTTCTCTATTAACTATGTAAAATCTTTTCCACTTCTTTTTGTATTTGCATTTATTTAGTGCCCGTTAAACCTGAAGACTGGTCGGACAAGTAAGATAAAAACAAAAACAAAATATAATCAGATTATCTGCCAATTAATGTTCAGGATGTGAACTTAGGGATATTATAATATATGTGGGGGAGAAATGCAAGGGGAAAACAGTATCGAGTATCGAGTATTGAGTATCGAGTTAAGAAAAGATAAAGAAGGTTGCAAGATCAAGATGCATACTAGCGTAGAGCGTACAGCGTTTAGCGTATAGGTGCGGGTTATAAGTGAAAGAGAAAGAAAACAAAAGATAGGAGTCAGAAGTCAGGAGTCAGGAGTCAGAATAAGGAAAAAAGAAAGAGAAGATAGGAGGCAGAAGTCAGGAGTCAGGAGTCAGAATAAGGAAAATGCAGGGAAGAAAAAATTAACAGCTCCTGTAGGACAGGCGATCTTATTACTAAACGA
>JAYELD010000025.1 GCA_034717215.1 Caldisericota bacterium | reverse complement strand
TATGGGTATCGAACCATTTCTTGTTGCTTCGTCGCTTATCGGCGCTACTGCTCAGAGACTTGTGAGAAGGATTTGCAAGAGTTGTAAGGTACCATATGATCCCCCAAAATCCGTTTTAGAACATGTTGGTTTGGACATGAGCAAAATTGAAGGCATATCATTTTATAAAGGGGAAGGGTGCGACAAGTGCAATCATACTGGATACAGGGGGAGGCTGGCTGCCCAGGAGTTTCTTTCTATTTCTCCTGACATTCAAAATCTCATCATTAACCGTGCCAGTGCCAGGGATATTCGGGAAAAGGCAAGAGAAGAAGGGATGAAAACACTTCTTGATGACGCACTTACAAAGGCCGCAGAAGGTGTTACAACGATTGAAGAAGTATTAAGAGTAGTTTCTACTGTGGAGGTGTAAAATGATAGAATTAAATGACTTGCTTGTATTATCTGCTAAGAAAGGAGCATCTGATATTCATCTTGTCGCGGGGTTAGCGCCAATTTTGAGAATACATAAACGACTGGTTCATGTTGGCGAGGAAAGACTTACCCCGGAAAACATAGCAGAAATGGTTTTTTCTATCATGCGAGATAGACAAAAAAAGCTGTTTCAGGAGAAGCGCGAATATGATTTTTCATACGGGGTGAAAGGAGTAGCACGCTTTAGAATAAACGTATTTTATCAGCGAGGTTCTATTGCTGCTGCGTTCAGGAGAATTCCTTTTGAGATACCACCTCTTGATTCTCTTGGAGTACCGGAAATCGCACATACGCTTGCAAATTTAGAAAGAGGATTTGTCCTTGTTACCGGACCTACAGGACACGGGAAATCAACGACACTTGCTTCAATAATTGAAGAAATTAACAAAGGGAAATTAAAACATATTGTTACAATTGAAGACCCAATTGAATATTTGTTTCAACATAAAAGTTCTGTTGTTGTCCAGAGAGAGTTAGGAACTGACACGCTTTCTTTTCCCAGTGCTTTGCGGGCAGTTCTAAGAGAAGACCCTGATGTTATTCTTGTAGGGGAAATGAGAGACCTTGATACTATAGCAACGGCTCTTACAGCTGCAGAAACCGGACATCTTGTGTTTACAACACTTCATACGAACTCTGCTGCGCAATCAATTGATAGAATAGTTGACGTTTTCCCTCCACACCAGCAGGAGCAGGTAAAAACACAATTGGGAGGAGTATTGGTTGCTATATTATCACAGCAGCTCATACCGCGCACTGATGGCAGCGGCCTTGTTCTTGCAACTGAAGTGCTTGTAGCAACTCCTGCTATAAGAAATCTTATCAGGGAAGGCAAAACCCACATGATTTTATCTGCGATTCAGACAGGGTCAAATATGGGAATGCAAACAATGGAACAATCTTTAGAAAAATTAGCAAGGGAAGGTTCAATTTCATACGAAGACGGACTAAGGTATGCATTTAACCCGGAAGATTTTAGACGTCTTATGGGAAGGTGATTAAAATGGCAATGTTTTCTTATAAAGCAGTTACACCCGCAGGAACCACTGAAATCGGAAAGGTGGATATGGCTAATTCTTCTGAAGTGGCTGATGTTTTACGCGGGAAAGGATACAGAATTATATATATAAAGGAATTAAAAGGGTTTGGCATGGGCGGCCGAGGTTCTGCTGCCAAAAGCGAAGGGGGCTTTCTTTCAAGATTTACCACAATTTCGGTAAGGGATTTATCAATTTTTACAAATCAATTCGGTACGATGCTTAATGCAGGTTTGTCCCTTTCAAAATGTTTAAGTGTACTTGAAAAACAAACAGGGAATAAGAAATTTGCCGGTATAGTGCATTCTGTGCTGGATGGAGTGCGTGGAGGCGAATCGTTGTCTCAAGCGCTTGCTAAATATCCGGATGTGTTTTCTAATTTATACATAAGCATGGTTCATTCGGGAGAGACAAGTGGCGAACTGGGTGATGCTTTGCTAAAGATGAGTATGTTTATTCAACGTGATTATGAAACGAGGAGCAAGTTAAAAGGGGCAATGACGTATCCTGTTGCCGTACTTGGATTTGCAGTGGCGATTGTTGTTGGCCTTTTTATATTTGTTATTCCTCGCTTTCAAGGTTTCCTTACCCAGTTAGGCGCACCACTACCGGGACCAACAAAAATAGTTTTTGCTTTAGCTAATTTTCTTATACATAAGGGTTGGATAGTTTTAATTATTGTAGTTGCCGCGTACATTATTTATGCGAGGTGGCAGAAAACACCTAATGGAAAAAGGCGGTCTGATGCAGGGAAATTGAAAATGCCTTTGTTCGGAGATCTTAACAAGAAAGCGGCAATGGCTCGGTTCAGTGATACCGTTTCTACGCTTTTTGCTTCGGGTGTTCCACTTGTTGAAGTGTTAGAAACAGTGAAAGGGGTTATTGACAATGTTATTATATCTGACGCAATAGGAGACATTGTCGTTAGCATAAAGAAAGGTGAATCTCTTGCGGCATCTCTTGACCGCAGCGGGATGTTTACCGTAATGGTAATTGAGATGACAAGAATCGGAGAAGAAAGCGGAAGTCTTGATAAAATGTTGAAAAAAGTGGCAGAATTTTACAATGAAGAAGTAGATAATATGATAAACAACATTACAGCTCTTATAAATCCTATAATGATGGTCTTTGTGGGAGGCATTATCGGTAGTGTTCTTATTGCTTTGTACCTTCCTATATTCCAGATGGCGGGGTATGTTCAATA
>JAYELD010000024.1 GCA_034717215.1 Caldisericota bacterium | reverse complement strand
CTAAAAAAGTTTACACCTAAAAATATGAGAAGTAAATAAAGCAGAGGTTTCCTTTTGAAAATATACAGAAAGCCAAAAATTGCATCCTTAAATAAATTAACTTTTTCGGTCACCTCTTTACGAATATCCGGTATAATAACCCATAAAATTGCTCCAACCGCAAAAATAAAAGTAATAATATCTATTATCATAATCCCATCAAGTCTGATTATTGGAAGTAGAGCCCCCGCAACTATCGGCGCTACGACCATTGGTCCAGACTCTGTCAGAGAAAACAGGCCATTTGCCCTGCCGTATTCTTCTTTTTTAAGCATAATGCTTATTGTTACAGAGTAAGCGGGCCACTGGAATGCGTTAAAGATGCCAGAAACAAAAGACGCAATGTAAAGAAACCATAAAGTAAGATTATTTGTTTTAAATAGAATTAAAGTTAATATTGTTATTATTCCTGCTGCCAAATCCGGAAGTATTAATGCTTTCTTTTTTGGCCATCTATCAACCAGTGCGCCTGCAAACGGAGAAAAAATCAGGTTGGGTATGAAAAAAAGTGATGCAACTATACTAAAAGGTGTTGCATTTCCTGTTGTCTGCCATATCCAGATTCCTATGCCAAACTGGGTCATACTGGATCCAATCAGTGATATAACCTGCCCGATAGACATTATTGAAAAACCTTTAAAACCTGTTGGCCTTTTCATACCGTCTCCCTTTAATAATTTCTGTAATTCAGATTAAAACTGCGTTTATTGTATCACAAATTTTATTCAATCCAAAACCATTAGAGCAAATTATAAAAACACAATCCTATTTTTCATCAGTGGGTCGACAAAATTACTTTCAATAAAAAGCATAAAAGCAAACACAAAGAAAACAAAAGATAAAAGCAAAAACAAGATTCCGGATCGAGCCCGGAGTGACAAAAAAACGTAATGACGAAGACGGGATTCACTTGGCGTAATGCATACCAAGGAAAAGAGCAGTTGCAGGGTAATTCTCTTCTGTCTCTGCGAGGAATATAATGACGAAGCAGTCTCATAGTAAAATTTCTCTTTCCATTTATTATTTCTTTAAAACAATTGTTAGTTGTTAAGGCAGAGATGGCTTTACCTGCTTTCGCAGGACTTGGCGCAATGCATGCCAAGCTTTATTTCAGGGTCTCTGTTTATTTTGAAGGAACACATTTCCCCAAAACTCCTATTAAAAGACAAAAAAACGGTTAATTTTGTGCCAGACACCATTTTAACCGTTTTGGTCGAGCGGTTTACTTTCGTCAGCGAAAAGAGATCAAAGACATAACTCTTGACAGGAGAATTTATTGAGATATAGTATAATTAAAACTGACTGAACGGTCAGTCGTAAGAGGCGAAAAATGAGAAAAAAGAAAGTAGATAGAAGAAAGAAAATAATAGAATCTGCATTAATCCTTTTCTTAAGAAAAGGATTTAACGGAACATCAGTTGCTGAAATTACAGACCTTTCAGGCATTTCAAAAGGCAATTTCTATACTTACTTTAGCTCAAAGGAAGAGCTCCTCAAAGAAATTGTAAACACGGTAATCGATTCAATAAAGAATGAACTTGAAAACAACATAAAAGAAAAAGATAATCCACTTGAGGCGTTGGAAGAATTTTTTCGTACTAATCTTTCACTTGCTAAGACATACACCCCGAGCATTATCATTTCCCTAAGAGAAGCAGGGTTTGCACCAATAGATTCAAGAAAGACGCTCAGCGAATCAATAGATCAAAAAATAAAGGAAGCTTTAAAATTTTTTATCATTTCACTGAAAGGGAGTTGCAACGAAGAAGACATAACGCTGATATGGGGCACTACTCTTGCGTTCTGGATAGATGTTGGAATGCAGGGTAAAACACCGTCAATCAAAAAACTTAGTAAAAAAATCTGGTACGGATTGAACGCAAAAGGAGGAAGCTAAAAAATGATTGTTATTGTCGGAGCAACAGGACATTTAGGAAATAACCTCGCAAGAGAACTCGTTAAGAACAAAGAAAATGTGAGAGCCATTATTCTTCCATCCGAAGATACTGCACTAATAAAAAACTTAAACATAGAGCAAGTAACAGGGGATGTGAGAGATATCAATTCTCTTGTCAAAGCATTTACAGGGGCGGATATCGTTTATCACATGGCTGGCGTTGTCGCAATTTCCAAAGGAAAAGAAAAGCTGATGAATGAGGTTAACGTGATAGGCACGCGCAACGTGGTAAATGCATGCTTAAAAACAGGCGTTAAGCGGCTGGTTTATACAAGCTCGGTTCACGCTATCGCCGAGCCGCCCAAAGGTACAATGATAGATGAATCATTCCCTTTTGACCCGAATGAAGTAAAAGGAGACTATGCAAAATCCAAAGCATTGGCCACTCGAGAAATTTTGAAAGGAATTGAAAAAGGTCTTGATGCAGTGATACTGTGCCCGACGGGAATCACCGGCCCTTATGATTATAAGATTTCTGAAATGGGGCATTTGATACTGGACTTTGCCCACAAAAAACTTAAGGCATATATAGATGGTGCATACGATTTTGTGGATGTCCGTGATGTTGCAAAAGGACACATTCTTGCCGCAGAAAAGGGAAAAAGGGGAGAAAGTTATATTCTCTCAGGGGAAAGAATCTCAGTTTATTCACTACTGAAGATGCTGGAAGAATTCACCGGAGTAAAGGCGCCTTCATTTAAAGTACCTTACCTTCTTGCAACAGTTACTACACCTATTATGCCAATCTATTACAGCATTACGCATACAAAACCATTATTTACCTCATATTCAATAAAGGTGCTTGGATCAAATTCGTTGATAAGCAGCAAAAAAGCGCAAGAGAAACTGGGATACACTGCCCGCCCATCAAAAGAAAGTATAAAAGATGCAGTACTATGGTTTAAGAAAATGGAGAAAATTAATTTTTGATACTTTACAGAAAGAAACTCCTAAACAAAAATTTTATTTTGTAAAGCGCTCTTCCTTAAAAACATCTGCCGAGTGGTTGTACCCTTTCTTCTCCCAGTATCCCGGGATATCTTCTTCCACTACTTCAAATGCTGAAACCCACTTTGGATCTTTGTATGCGTATTTGCCATTTACAACAAGACGGAAAGGATATCCATGAACTATATCAAGTGGCTTACCATCTGACTTGTACGCAAGCAGTGTATCGTCACTGAGAAAAAAATCGAGAGGAAGTTCTGTGGTATAGCCTTCAACCGTATGCACAACGACAAACTTTGCATTGCTTTTAATCGTCACATCTTTAAATAATTCTTTCGGCAAAACTCCTTCAAAAACAAGCCCCGTATAGCTCCATTTATCAACACAGTGAATGTCAAATTGCTTTGTGATAGAGGGTAAATCCAAAATTTCCTGATATGTAAAAACTTTTTCTTTATCGACAAGCCCGTATATTTTCAAGCGATACTTATTTATCTCAATATCCGGCACTTCTAAAGCAGATATCGGAGGCAACTGAGATATTGGTTTTTGCCCTGGTGGTATCTTAAAGCTTTTTGTATGTTTACTCGCCGTTTTGTCCATTAGTTGAGAAATATTCCCTTCCTATTTCTTTGAGTTTATCGTAATCGGGAACGATATACCATCGCTCTTCAATAAACTCGTCTCTGCCACCGTTAAAAGGAATTATGTTAAAATCATCGCTAGAGATGTTTTTAAAGATCAGTGCAATTTTTGTAATCTGTGAAATAGTGATGTTAGTATAAACAGCATCTCCCACTGTCTCTGCAATGGTCGGAAGCCGCCATATCGTATTCCAGCTTTTGCTCTGCTCTATGAGTGCCTGCACAAGCTTTTGCTGTCTTATTACCCTTCCATGCAATAAACCATCGTATTCGCTTTCCGTATAATCTCCGTATTGATCATGACGGAATCTGACATAGTCAAGTGCTTTTTCACCGTCAAAATGTTGCAGTCCAGGCTCAATGTCGATAATTACATCACCGCGCATAGAATGATAATGCATTGGTTCCTCCACAGAGATATCCACTCCACCCAGCGCATCGATAACTTTTATAAATCCTTCAAAATTTACAACGGAAAAATACGGAATATCTCCTTCATCCAATCCCAGAAGATTTTCCACAACCTTTATAGTAAGTTCGGGGCCTCCATCTTTAATATATAAAAAATTATAAGCGGAATTGATTTTGTCGTACCCATGCCCGGGAATAAACACTCGGGTATCACGAGGTATAGAAAACAAACTAGCTTTTCTAGTTTTGGGGTTAATGTTAACAACCATAATAACGTCTGAGCGAGCAGCTTCTTCCATGTCCCTCTGGTCTGTTCCCAGAACAAGAATATTTATATTTTTAGTAAGATCCATTGGAATCTCTACGGTTGTTCCGTCAGGATTAGTATTGATATTGCCTATGCTCCGCAAGGTATTCAAAATATAAACGCCAACAATGACAACACATATGACAATAAGCCACACACCCGTCATCTTTACAAATTTCTTCATATTATAAGAACCTTACAAGAAAAGGCCCAAATAAAAGAGATATAGTTGACATCAGCTTTATCAATATATTTAAAGATGGACCGGCAGTATCTTTCAACGGATCTCCAACCGTATCTCCTACCACAGAAGCTCTGTGCGCTTCTGAACCTTTTCCTCCAAAATTTCCCTGCTCTATAAATTTCTTGGCATTATCCCAGCTTGCGCCTGCGTTAGCCATATAAATAGCAAGCAAGACACCGCCGATAAGAGCACCCGCAAGTAGTCCACCAAGTGCCTCTTTGCCGTAACTTCCAAATATAAAGAATGTCGCAAAGGGAGCAATAATAGCAATAAGCGATGGTCTTATCATATTTTTCAATGCCCCTCTCGTACTTATAGCAACACAACTTTTGTAATCGGGGTCTGCTTTCCCAAGTATCAAACCCGGTATTGAATGAAACTGGCGTCTTACTTCCTGCACCATAAGACTGGCTGTATCGCTCACTGCCATAATAGAAAATGAAGCGAAAAGAAAAGGTAAAGCGCTTCCAATTAACGCTCCCGCTATAACATACGGGGAAAGAAGAGACAAACTACTTAGGTCAACGGATTTTGCATAAGAAGAAAAAAGAGCCAGTGCTGTAAGCGCGGCTGAGCCAATAGCAAATCCCTTGCCCATGGCAGCAGTAGTATTGCCTAGAGCATCCAGCACGTCAGTTCTTTCTCTCACTTCTTCAGGGAGTCCTGACATTTCGGCAATTCCTCCGGCGTTATCAGCAATCGGTCCATATGCATCAACGCTTAAGCTTATTCCCAGCGTAGTCAGCATGCCGATTCCTGCAAGGGCAATTCCAAAAATACCTACAGCCATATAAGAAACGACAACTCCGACTGCAATGAAAATAAGCGGGAGGAAAGTACTTTGCAAGCCGACTGCCATTCCCGAAAGAATTGTCGTAGCGGCACCGCCCTCTGAAGAAGCTTTGGCAATAACTCTGACCGGTTTTCCACTTGTATAATATTGGGTAACAAAACCAATGGCAAGACCAACAACAAGCCCTGCAAGCACGGCAATAAAAGCACCAGTGCTTTGAAGCACAGTCTTAGAAAGATAAAAGGCAAATAGTACAGCAATTATATTGGCTACAAGGGTGCCTGAGTTTAAAGCCCTTTGAGGGCTTATTTTGCCTCTCGAAGTAGCAAGAACAAAGAGCACCCCGATAAGAGAAGAAAAGATCCCGTATCCTGCGATAAGATACACAAATTTTATTCCATTTATTCCAAAAGCAAGACTTCCTAATATCATTCCGCTTAGAATCGAACCAACATAAGATTCATACAAATCTGCTCCCATACCTGCAACATCTCCAACATTGTCTCCCACATTATCTGCAATTACTGCTGGATTTCGTGGATCATCTTCGGGAATCCCTGCTTCCACTTTCCCTACAAGATCAGCTCCAACATCGGCAGCCTTGGTGTAAATTCCACCTCCTACACGAGCAAATAACGCTACAAAACTTGCTCCCATTGAATATCCTACAACAACAATGAGAGGGCTAATAATAGAAGAAAGGAAACGCAGAGAAAATAGATATATTAATACCGAACCTAAAATACCCAACCCGGTAACGGTAAGCCCCATTAC
The DNA here is from genome assembly GCA_034717215.1 of Caldisericota bacterium. NCBI lineage: Bacteria > Pseudomonadati > Caldisericota > Caldisericota bacterium. The sequence goes on along the minus strand of JAYELD010000024.1, from coordinate 8,023 downwards.
AGATCCTCCAGAAAATGCAATACGGAGAGCATCTCCCATGCTTGAACGAGCAGCATGAGCAGTTCTTCCATTGGCACGAGTTGCAATGGTCATGCCAAGAAAACCAGCAGTTACAGAAAGTATCGTGCCTATCACAAAGCTAAGAGCAACATACCAGGATATGATAAATCCGATAACAACTGCAAAAACTAAAACCCATACGGCCATTGTCTTATACTCTTCAATTAAAAACGTAGAGGCACCTTTTTGAATGGCAGCAGAGATTTTTATCATCAGTGGATTGCCAGGACTTTTTTTCATAACCGACATAGCAAGAAAAAGAGCAACAATTAACGATAAAATGCCAGAAATGATTACAATACCAAAACTCTCCATCCTCTCCTCCTTAAATCCTTATATCTGGAGCCGGCGATCTGACTTGAACAGACAACCTGCTGATTACGGATCAGCTGCTCTACCAGTTGAGCTACGCCGGCCTCAACCTGCAAAATAAAAATGGAGCGGAAGACGGGACTTGAACCCGCGACAGCTGCCTTGGCAAGGCAGTGCTCTACCTCTGAGCTACTCCCGCTCGAAATTGGCGGGATCGATGGGATTCGAACCCACGATCTCCGGCGTGACAGGCCAGCATGTTAACCGCTACACTACGACCCCGCTTAATATAATTATATAAAAAATTACCTAGTTTGCAATATATACTTCTGGTGGGCGAAACAGGATTCGAACCTGTGACCCCTTCCGTGTGAAGGAAGTGCTCTACCACTGAGCCATCCGCCCATTGGTGCCCCCGAGGAGAGTCGAACTCCTGCCGCCGCCTTGAAAGGGCGATGTCCTAACCGCTAGACCACGGGGGCATTGGTGAGCCGTACAGGATTCGAACCTGTGACCCTCTGCTTAAAAGGCAGATGCTCTACCTGCTGAGCTAACGGCCCACGGTCTATAATATACGAATTATTAGCTTTATGTCAAGAGCCCGCTAACTGCTTCTCCTCGCTCGTTACCTCAACAAATCTAGTATACTCGCTCAGAAATAATAACCGAACTCTCCCCGTAGGTCCATTCCTCTGCTTAGCCACTGACAGATCTATCTCGTCTCTTCTCTCCGTATCAGGCCGATAGAGAAACATAACAACATCAGCATCTTGCTCTATAGATCCAGATTCTCTCAAATCTGAAAGTATAGGCCGGCTGCTATCTCTCTTGTCTACTGCCCTACTCAGCTGAGAAAGCACAATTACCGGAATGGTTAATTCTCTCGCAAGATTCTTTAAACCTCTTGTTATGTTAGAAATTTCTATTACTCTATTTTCAACTCTTCCTTTGCTTCGAATTAACTGAAGATAATCAACAATAATAAGACTTATATTGCTTTCAATCTTTAATCTTCTCGCCTTTGCTTTTATCTCTACAAGGGAAATATCAGGGCTGTCATCAATAAAAATGGGAGCTTCATACAAACTACCGTATGCATCCGTAAGCCTGCTCCAATCTTCATCTCTGAGGTATCCTGTTTTCAGCCTTTGCATATCCACTTTGGCAGCTGAACAAAGCATCCTTTCAACAAGCTGCTCCTTTGCCATTTCAAGGCTGAATATAGCAACGCCTTTCTTTTCTTTCCCAGCAAGATACTCGGAAATATTTGTTGAAAGAGATGTTTTTCCGAGACTGGGTCTTGCTGCGATAATAATAAGATCAGATGGCTGAAATCCACCTGTTATCTTATCTAACGTTGGGAATCCAGATGGAAGCCCAGAAAATCCGGTTTTTAGTTTATAGCGACGCTCTATCGCTTCGAAACTATTCCCTAAGAAATCTTTTAACTGGACAAAATAAGTTTTAATCCTTTTTTCCGAAAGAGAAAAAATCTTTTTCTCAGCGCTATCAATAAGCGTATCTACATCATTAGATTCGTCAAAACCAAGCTCTGAAATTTCACTGCCAGCGCTTATGAGCTGACGCATAATGGATTTGTCTTTTACAATTTTAGCATAGTAATCCACATTTGCGGAGTTTGGCACAGCATCAGCAAGGCGAGCAAGATATGCGACTCCCCCGACAAAATCCAATTTATCCATACTCTTTAAATTATCTGCGACAGAAACAATGTCTATGGGTTTTTCAGCAAGCGCAAGGTTATAAGTTGCCTTTACAATCCATCTGTGCTCGTCTCGATAAAAATCTTCGGGATCAACCATACTGATAACTTTAAAAACTGCGTCTCTATCTATAAGAATTGACCCAATTATGGACTGTTCTGCTTCAATATTATATGGAGGAAGTCGAAGATTCTTGTCGTTCTGCGCCATGATTGCTAAGTTTCTTTTTCGATTAATACATCAAGCTCTGCCTGAACAGTTTTGTACAGCTTCACAGTAACTTTGTAACTGCCAAGTTTTTTGATATGTTCGTCTAAAACAATTTTCTTTTTGTCGATATCAAGGTCAAAAACTTTCTTAATTTTATCTCTTATTTCAGCTGAAGTGACAGAGCCAAACAACTTGTCCCCTTCTCCTGCTTTTGCCACAAAAACGATTTGTTTACTTTCAAGAATTTTTTTCTCTTCTTCTGCTCTCTTTTTTCGAGTTTCTTCATTGACTTTAATTTTACCAACCATTTTTTCAGCATATTGAGAAGACACAATTTTGGCTAATCCATGGGGTACAAGATAATTAGCAGCATAGCCCCTTGATACAGAGATTACGCTGTTTGTTTTGCCTACACCTTTTATATCTTTTAGAAGAATTACTTTAGTTTTCATCTCTTTAGATAAGAAATAAGAGCCATTTCTCTCGCCCGTTTAATGGCTATCGCTAACTGCCTCTGATGTTTTGCACATACACCTGTGGCCCTTCGTGGGAGTATTTTCCCTTTATCACTTATGAATTTTGAAAGCATAGCAACATCTTTATAATCAATATCGTCGATGTGTTTTACGCAAAACATGCAAGCTCTTTTTTTCGGTTTATAAAAAGCTGTCTTTTTTCTTCTTACTCTTTTTGTATTATCCATTTAATCCTCCTCTTATGAAAAAGGTACTTCGATATCCGAATCACCGGACACTTCTTTATGATTTTCTTTTACATCGTCCCTAGGCCTATTCCTCGGCAAAAATGAAACATTATTCGCAGTAATATCAGTAACCCATTTCTTTACGCCTTCAGCTTCATAGCTTCTAATATTTAATCTTCCTTCAACAATAACCAAATCGCCTTTCTTGAAGCTTTTTTCTACTCTTTCAGCGAGTTTGTTCCACGTCACTATGGTTACAAAAAAAGATTCTTGAATCCATTCATTTGAATCTTTTTTTCTGTACGACCTATTCACGGCAATACGGAATTTAGCTATTTGAGCTCCTGAAGGAGTATATTTCACATCAGGATCAGCTACAAGTCTGCCTGTAAGAAAAATTCTATTCAGATCCGTCATTCTCTTTTTCTGCCTCCTTCTCGATGGAACTTTCCTTTATAACAGGGCGTTCCTTTTTGATAATCATAACACGAAGAAAATTTTCATTCATCTTCACCATGTGTTTAATATCACTCACAGAAGCTGCTGGGATTTCCACGTGAGACAAAACATAATAACCTGTGTCGTTTTTCGCAATGGGATAAGCAAGGTTTCTTTTACCCCACCTCTTCTCATCGAGAACTCTGCCGTCTTTACTTTGAATGAATTCGTTGATTTTGCCTATCATTTCTTCAGTTTCTTCGTCTGAAAGTGAAGTAGATAGAATGTAAAGCATTTCGTAATAACCCATTTATTATACCTCCTTTTGGTCTTTTGCTTTGTTTTTTCAACAAAGAAAGAGTTATTTAACAGTAAGAATTATATTTCTTTTTCTATTTTAATCAAGTTGCAGATGAATTTTTATTTTTCTTGTTGTCTTTCTCGGAAGATAAAGGAGATTCTTGAGTAGAATCAACGGTTTCTTCCCTTTCAACTTCTTCTTTCTCTACAATTTCTTCTGTATTGTGCAGCTCTTCTTCAACAGAAGGAAGAACAATTGCATTTTCCTGTTGAATCGCTCTTTTGCACAAAATAGAGAAAAGAAAAATCCTGCTGCTTCGCCCAAGAAGCAGCGTAAATAATCCAAAAACTGTAGAATACAGCAGAACAATGGAAAAAAACACCCTTTCAAAAACCATAATGTTTTGTACATCAAAACCGTTATTTACAAATCTGCTCAACAAAAAATAAATAGAGATAGAAAAAAATCCAATAAAAAATCCGGATATCTCGTTAAATGAAAATATAGTAAGCAAAGAAGCTAATATGACAACTACTGTAAGAAAATTTAAGAAAAGAGGGAGTTCCAAGATGGCATTTCCCTCTAAAACTACAGTCATACTGGATATGAGAAGCGCAAAAAGAAAAAATATAACAGGAAACGCCAGATCAATTCTGGCTTTTCCTGTTACTCCTGAAATTTCCTTAGCATGTCGTTCGATATAATCTCGTCCAACACTCAAAAAAACAATAGATACAACAGAAAAAAATAGTAGTATCACTAAAAAAATAATCCTATCCTGCGAAAATAAAGAGTAAGCAGTGTGAAAACGAAGAAATAGTTTAATGCCCAAGAAAGATGCTACATACAATACTGTCGTAGTGATACCAACAATAAAATTTTTAGAAAGAGAAATAAACAAAAGCACAAGAAAAAGAGAAAACAGAAGGGCAGCAAATGGAATATCAATGATATTCCATTCACCTAAGTTGAGAAGAGGAATTGCTTCCTCTCCCCATCCCAAAAGAGTGCCAAATATAATGCTAAACCCTATAAGAGAGATTCCTTTTTTCATTTCTTAGATGTGAATTTTTCCAAAAAAGCTTTATACGCAAGATAAGAGGAATAAATATCTGCCTTCGAGGCAAGCTCAAATGGAGCGTGCATTGAAAGTAAAGGAGGCCCTGCATCAACTGTTGCTATGCCACGTTTTGCCATATATTTGGCAATTGTGCCGCCGCCTCCAATATCCACTTTACCCAATTCTCCTATCTGCCAGGGAATATCGCATTGGTTGAATAAATTTCTCACAAGGTACACAAGCTCGGCAGATGCATCACTCGAGCTGTATTTTCCACCAGAACCTGTATATTTTGTCATAACGATTCCATGTCCAACCATTGCCGCATTCTGCTCTTCAAAAACGTCCTTATAAAGAGGGTCAACCGCTGCATTCACATCAGCCGATAGAGAAAAAGAGTGGTGGAGCACATCTCTTGCAGATAAATCCTTTATCCCTTTCATTTTTATATATTTTTCAATCACATATTCGAGGAAATCGCTTTGAGATCCGGTAACGCCGTCGCTGCCGGTTTCTTCCTTATCCATAAGAAGCACCATTGCAGATTTACCCAGATTGTCTGAATCGAACAAACCGCAATAGGCAGTGTACGCGCATATTTTATCATCATGCCCGTACCCCATTAAAAGACTATTATCAAACCCTACATCTCGCGCTGACCCTGCCGGAACAAATGTAAGCTCCGAGGAAACAAAATCCTCTTCAACAATCCCATATTTGTCGTGAAGTAGGTTTAGGATATATTTTTTTATCCTGCTTTTTTCTTTCTCATCTTCAACAGGAATACTTCCAACAACCGGGTCAAGTGCTTCGCCAACTATTGCCTCTTTAATGGGCTTTTCCATCTGTTTCCTGGCCAGGTGAGGAAGCAGATCCGAAATCATAAATACAGGATCCTCTGCTGATTCGCCAATTGAGACAGAAAGTTTTTCTCCGCTCTTTAAGATGATTATGCCATGTAAGGCAAGTGGCACTGTAACCCATTGATACTTTTTTATTCCGCCGTAGTAATGAGTTTTAAACATAGCTATATCAGCGCCTTCATACAAAGGGTTCTGCTTGACATCAATGCGCGGGGAGTCAATATGAGCAACAACAAAATTGATTCCGTTCTCTACCGGAGCTTTGCCTTCTTTAAAGAGTAGGATGTTTTTATTGTCATTTATCGCTAAAAAATCTCCTCCCTTGTATTCGTCGGAAAATAGATCGACGTAGCCACGCTTAACGGCCTGTTCCTGTACAAATTCTACAGTTTCCCGCTCTGTCTTGCAAGCAGTGACAAACTGCCTGTACTGCTCTGAAAAATCCATAACTTCTTTTTTGTTTAACTTATTCCAAGCATTTTTTGTTTTATATTCAATATCCACAATTCACCTCCGATAGATTATAAAAACAATTTGCATAAAAATCAATTCTCAATAAAATTTATCTGAACAGTAAAAATACTGCTAAAAGGAGTACTGAAAAATTGAAAGCTCAAAAAACAAGTTGGCCTAAATTTATTGGAGTCGCCGGAGGCACCGGGTCTGGAAAAACCACCATTTCAGAAATAATTCAAAAAAGCTTTGGAAAAGAAAAAGCTGCAATTACTACAATGGATTCATACTACAAAGATTTTCCGGAACTTTCCCTAACACAAAGAAAAAAAATCAATTATGACCACCCGAATGCCTTTGATTTAGAACTTTTAAAGAAACAACTAAGAACATTGAAAAAAGGCAAGTGCATAGAGACCCCTGTATATTCGTTCGATATGTACAAAAGAACAGAAGCAAAGATACACCTCTGTCCAACTCCAATAGTTATCGTGGAGGGAATACTCCTCTTTTACGATGAAGAGCTAAGAAATATGTTTGATATCAAAATTTTCGTTGATGCCGATCCTGATGTACGCATAATACGACGCATACAAAGAGATGTGTTGGAAAGAGAAAGGACTCTTGAATCTGTAACAAATCAGTATTTAACTACGGTGCGCCCGATGCATATTCAATTTGTAGAACCAACAAAAAGATTTGCCGACCTCATCATACCGCGTGGAGGCCACAATAAAATTGCAATGGACATAATAATATCAAAAATTAAGTCGCTTCTTAAAGAATATAATAAAAAGAAAAATTAAGGTTTTTTTGCCTTTACCTTTATTAAAACAGGATTGTGGTCGCTATCAACAAAATCCAAATTTTCACCCCGCACTTCTTCTATTTCCAAATTCGGGGAAACAATAAATGCATCAATATTAGTAGTAAAATTTTCTCCTTCGACATACGGTTTCTCATTTGATCTGTTCGTAGGAGCAGTTACATCATATCCCCATTCCCATCCAGCCGGCGTCCAATCAGACGGAAGCTGTTGGTATGCCCAAAGATCTTCTTCACTAGTAGTATAAGTGCCAAATGAAAAATCTGGAGTCATAATATTATTCCAGTCGCCACCCACAATAACATAGTTTCCCTGGTTATATTCTTTAAGCATCATCGTTTTCAAAAAATCAAGCTGCTGCCCACGAATAAAACCGCCTTTATCAAAAGCAGAAAGATGGATGTTAACTAAAACAAGTTCTTTTCCTATTTCGCTCATCTGATAGCGATTAACTATTACACACCTGTCGAGCTGAAATATAGAAGTAGGCCATGAATAACTCCCAGGAAGAGAATAACGCTCAGAAACAAGAGGGGCGCTCTTAGAAAGAGTGATCATCCCAGCTTTGACACCACCCATCTGGTGTGTTAATGGAAGAGGTACCCAGAATACAGCATAATTCTGCACATAATCAATTGAATAGTCCGGAAAATTGCCAACAAACACATCTAGCTCAGGAACACTGTAACTTCTAAATGCCTTTTCATCAACTTCTTGAATAAAGATAAAATCTGCATTATACGATTGTACTCTGTTGATTATATTTTTAAGGTGTTTTTCAACAACTTCTTTAGATGCCGCTCGTGACTGGTTTCCACCATCCATAAAAAAATCCGCCTCTTTGCCCAGCGAAGCATATCCTATATTCCAGGTAAGTACAGAAAATTCAGGAAGAATAGGTAATGAATTTTCACCTCTGCTTAGCACAACGCTGTTCTCCACTTCAGCTGGTTTGTACTCCGTCACTGTAGAGTATAAAAGAAATCCCCCGAATATAATGATCAGCACAAGAATCATTTTAATAATAAATCTAATAATTTTCTTCATATCACCTTCCTCCTTCTTTTCAGTTG
>JAYELD010000023.1 GCA_034717215.1 Caldisericota bacterium | reverse complement strand
CAGATGAATACTGTATGAATAAAAGAAGAAATAATAAAAATACAGTGAAGTCCTTTAAGAAAATTAAAAAGGTAATATCTTAAAACTAAATATACTAAACCTCTTTATCTATTTCACATACCCAGGGCTCAATGGACACGTAGAAAGATCAAACAGAACACTACAGGAAGAATTCATCAATAACCACCTTAATCTATTAGCTACATATATTAATGCATTCAATTCAAAACTCATCGATTACCTATTCTGGTATAATACTGAGAGAGTTCATAAAGGCCTTAATAATTTATCACCCATAGATTTTCTTAAAACATTATCCTGAGTCTCAAAGCATGTAACTCAGACAAGGATTTGACATTGAAAAAAGTTTATCTAAAATGTAACAACTAATCAGGAGGCAAAAATGATAACTTCATTAAAAAAGATAAAAGACGGAGTAGTAGAAATTATCAGCGTAGATGAACTTAAAAAACGGCTAGCAAGTGGGAAAAAACTCAGGATAAAGCTTGGAGCAGATCCAACCGCACCAGACCTTCACCTCGGCCACTATATTGTACTGAGAAAACTTAGAAATTTTCAAGAATTAGGACATACAGTCATATTCATTATAGGAGATTTTACAGCATTAATAGGTGACCCTTCCGAGCAATCCAAAACACGCCCCCCGCTTTCCAGGGAACAGATAGAAGAAAATGCAAAAACATATTTTGAACAAGTGTTTAAAATTCTTGATAAGGATAAAACAAAAATCCACTTTAATTCCGAATGGCTATCAAAAATCTCACTTGAACAATTGATTCGTATCGCATCAAAATTCACTATTGCAAGAATTTTGGAAAGAGATGATTTCTTAAAAAGGTATGAATCAGGCACCCCTATTTTCTTTCACGAGTTCTTCTATCCGGTAATGCAAGCATATGATTCTGTTGCCATAAAAGCAGATGTAGAGCTAGGTGGAACTGACCAAAAATTTAATTTGCTGATGGGCCGGAAACTACAAGAATCAATGAATATGGTGCCACAAATCGCAATCACTATGCCAATCTTACGGGGAACAGACGGAATAAAAAAAATGAGTAAAAGTCTCAAAAACTACATAGGGATAACAGAAAATCCTGGTACAATGTTTGGAAAAGTGATGTCCATACCAGACACATTAATATCAGAATATTATTCTCTTATCCTGCAGAAACCAGAAAAGGAAACAAAAGAAATAGACAAAATTATACAAGATGGAAAAGAAAATCCAATGAAGCTAAAAATGCAGCTTGCAAGAGAAATTGTAACTTTATTTCACTCGCAAGAAGATGCAAACATAGCAGAAGAAAATTTTAAAAATATCTTCAGTAAAAAAGAAATGCCCAAGAATATGGAAGAACTCAACATATCAAAATTCATCCGAGATGGCAAAGTAAATATTGTAGCAATGCTTAATGAAAAAGGTATTGTAAAATCAAAATCAGATGCAAAAAGACTTATCAAGCAGGGAGGAATACAGATAAACGGAGAAAAAGTAAAAGACTTTAAAAACACGATACCATTAAAAAAAGGGGACGTACTAAAAATAGGCAAATTAAAATTTTTCAGAATCATAATATAAACAAAAAACTAATTCACTATTTTTACATAATTTTAATTTGCAAAAGAAATGATAAAATAATATCATAAAAGGAGAAATTTATGATTAAAACAGTAAAAGGCTGTAAAGATACATACGGAAAAGATATCAAATTCTTTCAGTATAGCAAAAGAGTTTTATCAGAAACTGCAGAACAATATGGTTATACAGAAATAGTAACGCCTATTATTGAATACACGGAGCTCTTTCAACGTTCAGTTGGGCAAGATACTGATATCGTAGAAAAAGAAATGTATACATTTGAAGATAAAGGCGGAAGAAGCCTTACTTTGAGGCCTGAAATTACTGCATCTATAGCAAGAAGTTACGTTGAACATCACTTCGAAACCATACCTTCTCCACTAAGATTGTATTATATAGGCCCATGCTTTAGATATGAAAAACCACAAAAAGGTAGGTACAGAGAATTCTATCAATTCGGAGTAGAAGCCATTGGCGACATTTCGCCACTACTTGATGCAGAAGTTATCTCACTCGCATTTACCATAGCAAAACGGTTCTCCCTTAAGGAAATAAAGGTTAAATTAAATAGCATAGGCTGCAAAAAATGCAGGCCATTATATAAAGATGCATTAAAAAATGCACTTAAACCACGCTACGATGATCTATGCGACGATTGCAAAAAAAGATTTTACACCAACCCGTTGCGCATTCTAGACTGTAAAAAAGAAAGTAATGCGCTAAAAAAATCGCTTCCTAAAATTGCTGATTATTTATGCGAAGAATGCAAGGAACACCTTGATGCTGTAAAAAAAGATTTAACATTAATGGATATCCCATTTGAACTGGATAACAATCTTGCAAGAGGCCTTGACTACTATACAAAAACGGTATTTGAAGTCGTCTCAACAAATCTTGGCGCACAAAACGCACTGCTCGGAGGCGGCCGATATGACTATCTCATAGAAGAACTGGGTGGACACCATGTACCAGCAGTGGGCTTTGCAATAGGCATTGAACGACTTATAGCAATTTTAGAAGCAGAAGAGAAAACAGTTGAAAAACAACCTACAATATATATAGCATATCAAAAAAATGCTCTAAAAGAAGCAATAGCTATTGCAAGCATATTACGGAATAACGGTTTTATTGTCCTAATGGATACAAAAGGTGGGAACTTCAAAAAACAGCTTGAAAGAAGTGCAAAACAACATTCATTCTACACAATTATACTTGGTGAAGAAGAAAAAGAAAAAAGAGTCCTACAGATTAAAAATATGAAAACAAAAGAACAAAAAGAAATACCATCAGATCAAATTATAACATTCCTTAAAAATTACACAAAAGGAGAAAAAAATGCTTAAAAGAACAATAAACTGCGCAGATATAACAGAAAAAGAAATAGGAAGCAGTGTAACCATTAATGGCTGGATACAAAAAAAAAGAAACCTTGGTGGACTTCTTTTTTTAGATATTAGAGACAGGTCCGGAATTGTTCAAATCGTTCTAAACCCCGATACAGTAATCAAAACACTATTCAAAAAATTCCAAACACTGAAAACAGAATCAGTAATAGGAATTAAGGGTATAGTTAAAAAACGTGAAACAGAAAATCCAAATCTAAAAACAGGAAAAATAGAAATCGAGATAGAAACTGCAGAAATTTTTTCGGAAGCAGAAGACCTTCCTTTTAATCCGTTTGCCGGACAGGATGTTGACGAAATAGTAAGATTAAGATACAGATATCTTGATTTGAGAAAACCTGAAGTAAGAAAAACCTTTGAATTAAGAGCAAAAATAGTTCAAAGCATCAGAAATTATCTAATTCAAAAAGATTTCATAGATGTTGAGACACCAATTCTCACAAAAAGCACACCAGAAGGAGCAAGAGATTTTATCGTACCATCCAGATTGAACAAAGGAAAATTCTATGCACTTCCACAATCTCCTCAGCTCTTCAAGCAAATCCTTATGGTAGGAGGTTTTGAAAAATATTTTCAGATTGCACGATGTTTTAGAGACGAAGATTTAAGACAGGATAGACAGCCGGAATTCACACAAATTGATATTGAAATGTCGTTCGTAAACCAGGAGGACATAATGCTCCTTACCGAAGGTATGTATAAAAAAATGTTTAAAGATGTATTGGATACAGACATTGTCACTCCGTTTCCGCGGATAAAATATGCCGAAGCAATGCTCCGTTACGGTTCTGACAAACCAGATACACGTTTCGGAATGGAGATAAAAGATCTAACAAATTTCTTCAAAGAAAGCAAGTTTAATTTAATTAAAAACAGTATAGAAAAAGGACAAAAAATTCTTGCATTGTTTGTCCCCAGCTGTGCAAAACTTTCAAGAAAAGAAATTGATATCCTAAAAGAAGAAATAAAAGAACAAGGAGTAGCCGGATTCCTGGAGTTTAAAATAAATGACGGAATATCTTCCTCCTATGCAAAATATCTTGACGAAACGGAAAAAGAAATACTTCTTAAAAATGGTAAAAATAATGATATTGCGCTACTCTTTATTGTAAATAAAAAAAATGGATTTGAAATAATAGGAAAAATCAGACTTTTCCTCGCAAGAAAATTTGATCTCATTCCAAAAGAAAAATGGAACTTTATATGGATCACAGATTTTCCATTTTTTTCATTTAACAAAGAAGAAAATCGATATGAAACAGAACATCATCCCTTTACTATGCCAAATCCTGAAGAGTTAGACAAAATAGATGAAGACAAAGACAATCTTCATGCCCTTGCTTACGATTTGGCTTTAAATGGTAATGAAATGGGAAGTGGGAGTATCAGAATTCACAACCCAATTCTTCAAAAACGCGTCTTTAATGCAATAGGGTTGACAGAACAAGAAGCAGAAAATAAATTTGGCTTTCTTCTCAAAGCACTGAAACTGGGAGCCCCTCCACATGGGGGTATTGCTTTTGGCCTTGACAGACTTGTATGGATTATGAGTAATGCAAAAAGTTTAAGAGATGTAATTGCTTTTCCTAAAACAACAGCAGGAATATCTCCTCTGACAGATGCACCCAATAAAGTCAAAAAAGAGCAATTAGATGATCTTGGTATTCAGATTAAAAAAAGATAGAGTAGTTTAACTAAAGTAAAAAAAGAAGCAGGCACAGAATGACCATTTTCTAATCGCTTCGCAAAGAATCACCGTTGTAGCCCCAAAAGACAATTATTTCCGGTTAACCTTGAACTTGCGGTGGGAGTTTTACACATTTTCAAATCTAACAAGTGAAAGCAAAATGTACTTGGTTATTTATAGCTCGCCTGTTGATATCTTTTCTTAAAACCCTCGTAGAATTCAAGAAAATTATCATCCTCGATAGACTTTCTTATATTCAGGATTAATTTTTGAAGAAAAAAAAGATTATGAATTGTAGCTAGTCTTCCTGCAAGAAATTCTCTTGCTTTAAATAGATGATTTAAGTATGCTTTGGTAAATGTCCTGCAAGTATAGCAATCACAATCATCCTCTATTGGAGTGAAATCTTCCCTATAAATTGCTTTTGTTATTTTTATAGGACCGTTCTTTGTAAAAAGAGTGCGATTACGAGCAACACGTGTAGGAAGAACACAATCGAACATGTCCACTCCGAGTTTCACATACTCAAGAATACTAATTGGGTCACCCACACCCATAAGATACCGTGGTTTATCCTCAGGTAAAATCGAAACAGTATAATCAACCATTTCTTTTGTGAGTTCTTTTTCTTCCCCTACACTTAAACCCCCAAGCGTTACTCCAGGGAAACCTAACAACAAAATACCATCCACTGCTTTTTTTCTCAAATCTTCATAAAAACTCCCCTGGATAACGCCAAACATAACTTGATCGTCCCTGGTTTTTGCTTTCAAGCTCCTCTCGGACCAATCAAGCGTAATATCAAGCTCCCTGTCAGCCAGAGCCCGGTTTGAGGGATATGTTCCGCATATATCAAGAGGAATAATAATGTCTGCTCCAATCTTTTCTTCAATATCTATAACTTTCTCTGGAGTGAAATAATGCTTTGAACCATCAATAAATGAACGAAACATTACACCATCCTTTTCAATCTTTCTTATCTCTTTTAGCGATAATACCTGAAATCCACCACTATCCGTAAGAATTGCATGTTTCCAATTCATAAACTTATGCAACCCACCTGCCTTTTTTATTACATCTGCGCTAGGCTGCAAGTAAAGATGATATGTATTACCAAGTATAATTTTAAACCCCATCTCATCAATTTCATCTGAAGTAAGAGTTTTAACAGTTGCTTGCGTTCCAACTGGCATAAAGACGGGAGTCTCAATAATAGAATGCGCCGTCTCAAAATCTGTTATGCGCGCTCTTGTTTCACTGCTTTTTTTAACAATTTTAAACTTAATATCTTCCATTTTTTATCTTCTCCTATATAATAAGCATTGCGTCACCAAAACTATAAAATCTATAACATTCTTTTACGGCAACATTGTATGCATCAAGAATAAAATCCATCCCAGCAAATGCAGCAACAAGCATAAGAAGCGTTGTGCGGGGAAAATGAAAATTCGTTATAATTGCATCGACAACTTTAAAAGGATATCCATGTTTTATAAACAACCGCGTCTTGCCCTTCATTGGTTTTAAAACTCCTTTAAAAGTAGCAGCTGTTTCTAACGATCTTACTGTTGTTGTCCCGCATGCAAACACCATTCCTCCTGTCGACTTTGATTCATTAATAATTTGTGCTGTTTCTTCAGAAATGAAAAATTCTTCACTGTGCATTTTATGTTTTTCAATTTCCTCTTTCACAGGCCTGAATGTACCCAGGCCTACATGCAGAGTGATGTATACTACTTTTACACCTTTTTCTTTTACCTTCTCTAAAAGATTTTCTGTAAAATGCAACCCCGCAGTAGGAGCTGCAACTGCCCCATCTCTTTCTGAAAAAACAGTTTGGTATTCCTCTTCATTTGCAATTTTTCCTTTTATATACGGGGGAAGAGGTATATTGCCTGCAATTTTCAAAATCTCCTCCATTGACAACTCTTGAGCTTCAAACCGCACAACATTTTCTCCGGTTAGTCCTCTCTCTTCTATCTCAACGTATATCCCATTATCTTTATCTACAAGGATTCTATCGCCTTTATGCGTTCGCTTAGCAGGACTGACAAGAGCTTCCCATCGATAATTACCTAAATAATTTAAAAGAAAAACTTCTCTCTTTCCTTTTGTTCCTTCCTTTAATCCTTTCACTCGCGCCCGTATCACCCTTGTATCGTTAAGTACAAGTATGTCCCCTTTGTGAAAATATTGAATAATGTCATAAAATCGACGGTGACAAATACTTTTGTCCTTCCTATTTAGTACCATAAGTTTTGCATAATCTCTTGGATATATAGGGTGCTGTGCAATAAGATTCCCTGGCAAATTATAATTAAAATCTTCTATCTTCATAAAAAATTATTGACCAGCAGAAACAATAAGAAGAATGATTTTTTCTTTTATTATTGGGAAAATCTTTACACCAATTGTATAAAATTTTGATGTTTCTATTTGATAAATAAATTCATTCTCTGTAAGATGCAAATAACCATAGGCAGAAAGAATTACCTGTATAATAATAAATATAATCGCATATGTAAAAACAAATTTCAGCAAAGCACCAAAAAATGAATCAAACCATTTTAAAAAAGGGCTCACTCTAACTATTCTTCTAACAATTACTCCTGCTATCCTAAACAGTATGAATACCCCAAGCAGAATAACAAGAAAAGCAATACCTGTAACAATACTCTGTGAAATCCTGCTTGCTAAAAACTGCTGTACTGTAAATCCGGAAGGAATTGTCCCTTCAAAAAAAAGATTCTGCAAAAAAGAAGGGAAATGTAGTGTTTTAATCGCATTGATAACAGTTGTATTATCTGCAGGCAAATTGCCTACTTCTGGTGGAAGCTTTACAATGTTAAATACTTTATCATAAAAATATGAACCTATATTGAATCGGCTATCCAGGTAAATGCCAAATACAAAAGCATTAGTTTTTGCAATAAACCATCCTGCAACAAGCCCTACAATATCAAAAATAGGAATTACAATACCCTTTCTTATTCCTTGAACAACAGCAATAAGAAGAAGGACAAATATTGCCACATCTACATAATTTATGCCGTTCATAAACTAAATTTTATACATAAAAAAAAGATTTTCAAGGAAATACAAAAAACTGCTCAAACTTTTCCACATTTCCTTTAAATCCCTCAATAGTAAGGTAAACTCCATCTTCACTATCTCTCCGCTCCAATACTCTTGTTTCCTTATAAGCCATCGCAATAATGCTTTGCTCTGTATAAGGAACAAGTATAGTACGCCTTATAAATAACAGCGAAAGTTCTTTTCTAATTCTGTCCTTGAGATTATCTATTCCTTCCCCGTTCAGTGCAGAAATAAAAACAGCTTCTTTAAACAAGTTTTTATATTGCAGAAGTTTCTCATCCGAAATTTTGTCAGTTTTATTAAAAACAAGTATTCGCGGAATATGTGAAGCTTTTAACTCTAGTAAGGTTTCCTCCATAGAATCAATTTTCTCTCTAAAATCTGGTACAGATATATCCACAACATGTAAAATAATCCATGCATCTAAAACCTCTTCGAGAGTAGAATGGAAAGCATATATCAAAGGATGCGGAAAATCCCTTATAAAGCCAATTGTATCCACAAATAATGCTTCTGTGCCATCATTTAAGTTGCCCTTTCTTACAAGAGTATCAATGGTTGAAAAAAGCATATTTTCAACGTATGCGTTAGATGACGTAATTCCATTTAAAAGTGTAGATTTACCGCTGTTTGTGTATCCAACAATTGCAATTATCGGTATGTTGCTTTTCCTTCTCCTCTTCCTTCTTAATTCTCTCTGCTTTCCAATAGTTAATAGCTTCTTTTCTAAAACTTTAATTCGACGCTCAACAAATCTCCGCCTAACCTCTATCTTTTTTTCTCCAGGTCCTTTTAATCCAATCTCTGAACCTACCTGTTGGTCAAGAAATTTCTCGCTGTGCACAATATCGGGAAGACGCATTTTTAATTCAGAAAGTTCTATTTGCAACTTCCCTTCTCTTGTTTTAGCTCTCATGGCAAATATCATAAGAATAAGATGAGCCCTATCAATACAGGGAATGCCAACCTCTGCTGAAATATTCTTAAGTTGAAGGTATGAAAGTGCAGCATTAACGAAAACATATTTAGGCTCAAGCAGTTTCACAATCTGCTTAATCTCATTCAGCTTGCCTTTACCAATAAAAAATGCATAATTTGGTTGTTTTATGATTTGCGTCGTCTCTGCAACAATCTCAAGATTTAATGTTTGAGCAAGCGTTCTAAATTCTTCAAAAGAATCTAAAGAAATTTCCCGTTTACCCGGCTCTACAATCTCAACCAATATAGCTTTATCTTGCTCTTTCAAGCAGTTCTCCGCCTTGGAAACAACACATGCATAATAATCATACTCACAATCGACAAAAGAATAGATCCCCATATAGCTGTCCAAAAAGAAACAAGTGAAAATCCTGGGACAATTGCCACTACAATTTCAAGCATTATAGCGTTGATAATGATAAGGAATAGACCCAGTGTAAGCACGCTTATAGGAAGAGAAATTACAATAAAGAGTGGCTTCAGTGTAGCGTTTACAATGCCAAGCACAATACCCGCCAGCAATATACTTACAAAATTCTCAAATTGCATTCCCGCCACAATTTGGCTTACAATAAAAAATGAAATAGCGTTAATAATCCAAGAAGCTATAATTCTTCTTTTCATGCTTACGCCTCCTTTAACATAGATTTCTTGTGCACTTTTTGAAAATATGCTTTTGCAAAGCGATGAGATTCATCTCTGACACGCTGCAAAAGCATAAGCTCCTCTGAATCCCTTGAAAGTTTTATGGGTTCATTCCTTTCTTCTACAAAAATTAGCTCTTCTTTTTTTGCAAGGGATGCAACAAATACTTTTAGTTCCATCAACTTTTTAATTTTCATTGCCGCGCTTAATTGCCCTTTCCCACCATCAATCAGAATGATATCAGGATCTCTCTTAAAAGAAGCTGAATCGTTTTTGAACCTTCTGAACAATACTTCTTTTAGCATAGCATAATCATCTGGCCCTTCTACATATTTAATTCGAAATTTTCTGTATTCATTTTTGTCTGGCTTCCCTTCTGTAAAAACGACCATTGAACCTACAGCATCTTTTCCCGAAATATTAGAAATGTCGTACCCTTCAATACGCACAGGAAGCTCTTTGAGATGAAAAACATTTCTCAACCCGTTGAGTGCTTTTTTATTTTTTGATCCCTTACGCTTCTCTGTATAATTCCTTAGATGCGTAGATGCATTTTCCTGCGCTACAGATAAAATATCTTTCTGAAGTTTTCCGCGTGGAGTAGCAAACTGAATTTTAAATCCTTTTGTTTCTTTCACAAATTCCTTTACTAATTCTTTATCGGGAAGAACTGATTCCACATAAATTTTACTGCTATTAAGATGAAATGGATGCATAAGAAAAAATTCCTGCATAATCTCTCCCTTTTCTTTCTGTAGGGGAACACTCAGTATAAAAGGATAAGAATAAATAATTCTCCCGTTCCTCACACTTACTTCAGTAATGCAACCTAATTTCCCCTCTGTTACCAGGGCAAATAAATCGAAAGACACATTTTTTTCACTAACCACTCTTTGTTTCTCCAAAATCGATAAAATCCCTTCCAATTCATCCCTGAATATAGCTGCCTTTTCAAAATCAAGATCGTTTTTTGCTTTTTCCATCTCTTTTTTAAATGTTTCAACGATTTTATTTCCTTCTCCTCTTAAAAAAAACTTTAGCGATTCGACAATTTTATTATATTCTTTTGCAGTAATCTTGTGTGCACATGGCGCAGAGCAAAGCCCCATATGGTATAAAAGGCACGGCTCTATTTTTTTACCATCCGGTATCTTTATGTTGCATGTCCTTACGGGAAATACTTTTCTAAGTGCCCTTATGCTAAGTTGTATTGCCTTCCCATGAGGAAATGGTCCAAAATATTCACCCTTTTTACCTCTCCTTCTGTACACTTTCAAAAATCTGGGGTATTTTTCATCTGTTATCTTTATATATGGATAGTTTACATCATCCACAAGCACTATATTAAACCATGGTTTATATTTTTTGATAAGATTACTCTCTAGAAGAAGCGCTTCGGATTCAGAATTTACTACAATAAAATCAACAGTCTTTATTTTCTTAACCAAGACAGTCGTTTTAGGATCAGAGGGACGTAAATATGATTGAACTCTTTTTTTAAGAATGTTTGCTTTACCTACATAAAGTATCTCCCCTTTAATACCCTTCATAATATATACTCCGGGACAAGAGGGGAGATACTTTATTTCCTCTGGAAATAAGAGGCTATTTTGCATAATCTATATAACGAGTTTCTCTTACAACTGTTACTTTTATAATGCCGGGGTAAACAACTTCCCTCTCTATCTGTTTTGCCACATCGTGGGAAATTGTTAATGCTTTTTCTTCATCTATATCTTCAGGGTTTACCATTATTCTAAGTTCCCTTCCAGCCTGTACAACATAAGCCTTTTTTACTCCCTGAACTGACATTGCAATCTTTTCAATGTCTTCAAGTCTTTTTATATACAATTCTAGATTTTCTCGCCTTGCTCCTGGCCTTGATGCAGAAACCGTATCAGCTATTTGTATCATCACGTCCAAAATAGTTTCAGGTTTTACCTCGTTATGATGGGCAGATACAGCATGGACTACAGCAGGATCTTCATTATAACGCCTGAGTAAATCCGCACCAATCAGCGCATGAGGACCTTCGATTTCACTTGCCATTACCTTTCCGATATCGTGCAATAAACCAGCTCTTCTTGCAAGTGCAGAATTTTCGCCAAGCTCAGAAGCTAAAATCCCTGCAATAGTTGCAACTTCAATAGAATGTCTCATAAGATTTTGTCCATAGCTTGTTCTAAATTTCATTTTTCCTATAAGCTTTTTTAACTCAATAGGAATATTATGAACAGAAAGTGATACTAAAACATCTTCTGCCTCTTTCAATAGATCCTGTTCCACGTCTTTTTCAGCTTCTTGAACAAATTCTTCTATTCTTGCAGGATGTATCCTTCCATCTAGAATTAGATGCTCTAATGCTCTTTTTGCCGCTTCCCTTCTAATAGGATCAAAACAAGAAAGTGTTACAGCCTCTGGAGTATCATCAACAAGTATATCTACGCCTGTCAACGTTTCAAAAGTACGTATATTCCTTCCTTCTCTTCCAATAATTCTTCCCTTTAATTCATCGGATGGCAAAGGAACAATGGAAACTGTTGTTTCTGACACATAATCTGCAGCACATTTTTCCATCGCACCTGATAGGATTTCTTTCGACTTTCTCTCAACAGCCTCTCGTAAATCTTCTTCTTTTTCGTTTCTTTTCTTGGCATATTCATGTTCCAGAGCCTTGTCCATTCTATCTAAAATAATCTGCTTTGCTTCCTCTGTTGAAAGCCCTGCAACACGGGAAAGTTCCTGATCTATTTTTTGAGCACTCCCTTTTAATTCCTGCTCTAGCTGACCAAGTTCTTTTTCTTTATATGAAAGTTCTTTTTCTTTTTTCTCCAGAGTTAAAAATTTTCTATCTGCAGTTTCTTCTTTTCGGATAAGTCGATCTTCAATTTCTTGAAGTTCTTTTTGCTTTAAACGAAATTTATTTTCAAGTTCTTCTTGTTTTCTTTCAATCTCTTCCTTTAATTGTATTCTCTGCTCTCTTTTCCCTGCCTGAATTTCTCGCTCTGCTTCCTCTTTCTTTTTCTTTGCATACTCATCAAGAGAGCCAATCTTCGTTCTATATATATATGATCCAAACACATATCCTAGAACCACACCTAAAACAAGCATCACTATACTAATTGTAAGATAAACAGTATATGGTACTTCTCCTCTTAACAAAATCCTCACCTCCTATTCTTTTTCCAAAAGGGCAAGGACTTTCCGAACAATATATGAACGATAACCTCTGCTTAAGAGATATTTCCCTAGTTTCTCACGTGGCCTTTTAAATGCAATAGATAGAGCATTTTCTTCCTCTTTAGCTTCAGTATATATCTCGTTTAAAAGATTTTCATAGACTTCTTTTTTCAAACCACGTCTACGGAGCTCATGCTCCACTTTAAAATATCCATATTTCTTAATACTCCCATATCTTCTTATTATCTTTTCCACATATTGCTTATCGGAAAGCAGTCCTTTCTCCTTTAATTTTGTGATAGTGTTATCAATAAAACAAACATCAAATTTACCTACTAATTTCTTTCTTAATTCATATTCAGAATAATCTTTAAATGAAAGTAAATATAACGAATAGTTGAATGCCGATTGCTCATCATTGTGCATTCGTTTTATTCTTAGGGAAGAATTTGTTCATCACTTCTTTCTCTATTTTACCAAATAGTTCCGGATGCATTTTTACAAATTGAAGTGAATTATCTCTTCCCTGCCCTAGTTTTACCTCTCCATAGGAATAAAAAGAGCCAGCCTTTGTAATAATATCAGCATTTACTCCTATATCAAATAAATCTCCTTCTCTGCTTACGCCTTTGCCAAAAATTAAATCGACAAGAGCCTCCTTGTAGGGTGGAGCTACTTTGTTTTTCACCACTTTAATCTTCAATCTATTTCCATATGTCTCGCCTTTATATTTTAATCTCTCCACTCTCCTCACGTCCAGCCTCACGGATGAATAAAATTTCAAAGCCCTGCCACCCGGAGTCACCTCAGGATTACCAAAAAAAACCCCGATCTTTTCTCTTAACTGATTAACAAATAGTACACTGGTTTTTGATTTGCTAATTGAACCAGTGAGTTTTCTTAAAGCTTGAGACATCAAACGGGCCTGAAGACCCATATAAGAATCCCCCATATCCCCTTCAAGCTCTACTTTTGGTACAAGTGCCGCAACAGAATCCAGTACACAAATATCCACTGCGGCCGACCTTACAAACATATCAATAATGTCAAGTGCTTGCTCTGCATAATCGGGCTGAGAAACAATCAAGTTATCCACATCAATTCCCAGATTTGCAGCATATTCAGACGAAAAAGCATGTTCCGCATCCACAAAAAGTGCTTTCCCACCCAATCTCTGTGCAGATGCAATTGCTTCAAGTGCAAGCGTTGTTTTGCCTGTTCCCTCCGGTCCAAAAATTTCAACAACTCTCCCTCTTGGGAAGCCTCCAACACCAAGTGCAATATCAAGTGAGTAAATTCCAGTAGGAATTGCATCCATGTTAAAATTAACTCGTTTGTCACCCAAACGCATCACAGCACCTCTGCCAAATTGCTTTTCGGCTTGTGCCATAACAAGTTTTAAGGCATTTTCTTTGTTGGTCTGCTCTTTTTTGAATTTATCCTTACTTCCTGCCATATCGTTACCTCTCTTTTCTAATAAATTTGTTTCTTTATTATAGTTTATTTTTTAACGGAAACCAAATTTATATATTGATGTATAAATCGGCCCAAACTTTGTAAGCTCACTTTTAATAATTTCAATGCCGGTAGCATGCCCCATTACAA
>JAYELD010000022.1 GCA_034717215.1 Caldisericota bacterium | reverse complement strand
AACTGAATCTTCGAGTGGAATCAAATACAACTTAGATTAGAACGGGTTGATAATAGCAGGGCTGATTAGACCTTTTCGTTTTCTTACTTAATTAAGTCCCCGTATACGCATTTTAAGCCCTGTAGAGGCACGATTGACTCGTGAGGTGATGAAATTATCCCTGTCCGAGATAGGAATAAAGTCACCTTAAGGATCCATCATTGCTTTATAGGCTTTAAAATGCGTCCGTGGGGATTATTTGCCAAGATAGGTATTTGTGATTTCCAATCGGTTATGTCCCAATTCATGGGAGATTTCCTCCCGGATATCCTTATCTATCTTCTCTATTTCTTCCTCACCAAGGCTTGTCTTTTCTTCTGCATAGGATATCCAGTTATTACCACCATACACAACTGGACAATCCACAGCTATACCTGCTTGTTCCTTCCAGGTATTTGCATATTGTTCGTGTGCAAAAGAATGCCGTTCAGCATGAAAATTATAATTACTGTTTATAGCTTCCCTAAACTTAGTTACCTGTCGATATGCCCAGCCGGAATGGCTTAATCTTGTTGTAGTAGGCTTAATTAGACTTTTCCACTTGTGTTCCTTCATGAAATTTAATGCATTTTTTAGGATTTCTCTTTGAGATTCTATTTTAATAGTTATATCTCTCGGTTTTGAATTTTTTGTTCCATCATCTCTATTTATATGCAAAATATTGTTTTTGAGAGCTTTTCTAATTGTAGTCTGCTTAATTGAAAAACTTTCTCTTGCTCTAAGACCCAATTTCCGTTGTAGTCCTATTGAATATTTCAAAGCCTCTGCTTGTATTGTGCCCTGCTGTTGTAGATATTCCGAGAATTGCTGATGCACTTCAGAAGATATACTCATATCACTATAATCTTGAGAACCTCGTGATAAGTGCCATTCTTTCGCTGATATAAATAGCTTTTGTTTTTCTAAATACTTAGTTGTAATTGTATTAAGAGTACTAATCCGATCTGTCGCAGTCCTAAGAGATATGTTGCCTTCTTCTACTCTATCTTTGAGGTAGTCTGCGTATGCTTCAACAGTTGGTTGTTCAAAGTTTTTCAAGGATTTTACACTAAGATTCTCCCGTATTTCATTCAAAACAGTTGTGACCTTGCTGGATAGAGCAGAACCTCTATTGATAGACCGCGAGACCGTTTTGCCTAAATATTCAGCTCGTGTAGCACTTTTGAAACTCATTACAGGTGCAAGCATATTCACCTCCTTTTTTTCTTCTGTTCTGCTACAAAAAGCAAAACACAAGAAAAAACCCCGGCTTTTGGGCGGGTAGCCGGGGACCCTCTTCGGTTGTTTTTAAGGTGGCTACCGAAGACACAAAAACCACTCTATAAAATCTTTAATATCTTGTTTTTTGTTTCTTCTGTTAATTGTGTTGGTAATGTCTCCTCTATTTGCTTCAATTTCTTTTGTTTTTGTTTATTTATATATTTTAAAGTGTTGACCTTTATGCTTACGCCGGCTTTTTTAAAGAATTCTCTCAGCACAAACATATATTTTCTTTTTGTTTCAATAGTATTTTTAAAACCTAAAAAAAATGAGTCATATTCAGATTTTGAGATTGCACCTATTTTTTTTACCCCTCTATTTTTACAATGCCTTAGAAATTTCTCTATTATTCTTATTTTTTGTTTTTGCCATCTTGTTTTGTTTTCCCTGGAGCGGTACCAAAGATGTTTCATTTTTGCAAATTCGCTTAAAACATTCATTGTTATTTCCCCCTTTCAAACTATTAGGTTTATCTCTTTCCGAGCAACCCATTTAAGTTAAATGTATAGCAGTTATTTAACCGGGGACCGCTGGCCCCATATCTATGTAAAGTTTTGCTCCTGTGCGAGACAGGTACACAAAACGGTTGAAAAGGGAATTAAAAAGTCTGTAGTCTGTAAATTCTCCAGGGATATATAAAAGTAAAGCAACTAAGAATGGCATATTTTTCGTATTGCAGACTTAGGAAAATTCAATGTAGTCTGTTTGTCTGCAATTGAAAAATACCCTTAGTATAGTAATATGTTCGCCTTCTCTTTTTTTTAGAATGCCTTTGAAGAAAAAATATCCAAAAAAGAGAAGGCTCTGCTTACCTCTGCTTTAACAGCCTACCGGCTGTTGCCTCGCTACACATATACAAAACGAAGAATACCAAAGAAGGATACCTCTGTTTTGTATATTATCGCTCGGCATCTTTTTGAGAGACGCAATTTAAAGCCCGTAGGGCGATGGTAGACCTTAAGGTGACTTATTACCTATCTTACTAAAAACACCCCTCGTTTCGCTTTGTTTCGCTTCATTTCATTGCAACTTCAGTGCGTTTTCGTTGAATCGCAAAACAAAAATAACTAGACTTGTCAATAATCTAATCCTTATCTTCTATAACCACTTATTTGATTTTTTTTAGGCAGAAACGCCAAGAAAAAATAGACAGAAATAAACGTGAAACACAGCTTTTTTAGAAAAAAGCTATTAAAAAAAGTAAATCTTAAAACTCGTAAACATTAATAACGCTTAAAAATACTCAAAAAATAATTCAATCTCTAAAATCTCTAAATACATCAAATCTTAAAAATAAATAAATAATAAAATATTAGCCGCGCATTATTTAATGAGGCGGGCTCAACCTCTCCACGGACCGGATTTTTTATTTAACGAGGAAAACCGGATATTAAAAACCTCTCACGGAACTCTGCTTACGCAGAGTATATTTATGTAAAACTAAGTTGATAGCATAATTAATTAATTAAAATAAATCATCTTTTATGCACAGTTATCCTGC
>JAYELD010000021.1 GCA_034717215.1 Caldisericota bacterium | reverse complement strand
AGTATTGTCAAAAAACTTTTGCCTATCTTCTTCTAACCCACAATTTTAAAAGCAGTTATCTACTTTTTGCTTGCCTCCCCCCAGTTTTTGGTGTATAATGAAACATCAAATTCAAAAAACTTTATAAAAGGAGGCAAGCAATGAACAAAATAGATCGCTTCGTTATCTGGATATGTTCCAAATTTACTCGTGACGAAATAGAAAAAATCATTCAGGGTCTCTCCGATGTCTTGGTTGACCGTAATCCAGAAATCAAACCAAAAGACGATTTCAAACAGAAACATCCTAACTATCGTAACTTCTATGTAGACCCAAAGCCACCCTTACCTGCCCCAGAGAAAATTACCCCTAAACCAAACTGGAAAGAACTGCTTAAAGAGCATCAACAAAAACACGGTAAACCACTCGAACCGGTGAGCCCTAAAAAGCCAGAAAATAGAGTCCCAGAAAATACTGTCTGTAGAACCTGCGGCGCTCCAGCACAATATCTCTACTTCAACGACGGAAAGAAACATAACCAGGTCAGATGCAAAATCTGTTCCTCCCTATCGCAAATCCACCCACGCAACCGACGGGAGGCTAAATACCTCTGCCCTCATTGTGGCCATCCACTTTTCCTATGGAAAGAATGTAAAGATGTGACTATCTATAAATGTGACTACGATAAGTGCCCCTGCTATCTCTCCAATAAGGCAAAACTTAACCTTGCTGAAAGACTTCTCCGCAGAACCAAATCCTCTCAATTTAAACTCAGATACCAGTTCAGAGAATACCACTTCACAAATGAACAACTACAACATTCTAAACCTGAAAAGAAAGAGTGTCCAGACCTATTTAGCATCCGTAAGTCTCTTAATACCCTCTGTCTAGCCCTTACCTTCCATATCTCCCTCGGAATATCAGCCCGAAAAACTGCTTTCATCCTGCATAATGTATTCTCCCTCAACGCTTCCTACCAGACCATCCTCAACTACTCTCAAGCAGCTGCATACCATTGTCACCAGTTCAATCTTGCTTACAAGGGAGAAGTAGACGATATCCAAGCAGGTGACGAAACCTATATCAAAATCAAAGCTAAGAATGCCTTCACCTTCTTCTTTATCTCTGCCAAAAGACGGAAGATTACAGCCTACCATATCGATAGTACCAGAGACACCTTGCCAGCTACTATCGCTATGAATGAAGCTATTCGTACTTCCAGACCCGACCAGAAAATCACCCTGGTAACTGATGGTAACCCTTCCTACGCAGCAGGTATCCACTTCATCAACCAATCACACTCACCTACCCTTACTCACAAAAAGGTCATTGGACTCCAGAACCTCGACTCCGAATCCGAAGAGTACAGGCATTTTAAGCAACTCATCGAAAGACTCAATCGCACCTATAAGTTCCACACCAGAGCTGCACACGGTTTCAATTTCAACAATGGAGCAATAGCCCTCACTACCCTGTTTGTAACTCACTATAACTTCCTTCGTCCCCATCACGCTCTCAATTATTCTGTCCCTATCCCACTTCCATCCCTTCAAAACATCCCCACCATCCAAGGCAAATGGGCTAAAATACTCCAGATGTCCACTAACCTAACCACAGAATCCTGTAGAAGAGCATCTTAATTTATCCTTCCTTTCTTAAATAATAAGAGACCAGAGCACGAAAAGAGCATAATGAATCGTGTATCCCTTGATAGTAGCAAGATACTCTCCCCTTTATTAAACCAAGCCAGATACAATTTTCAAAGAATAACTACTCCTTTACCCAAAAAATATCTGTTTTCAACATCCCACCACCCATATCTGCTTTTCATATTCTTTCATATTCTATTTGACACTACCTTAATTGGTTATCGGTATTCGGTAATCAGTTGGTTAATTGGATAGTTAGTTGGTTGGTAAGAACCTAACAGCCTAACAAACTAATTCCTTATCTCTTCAATCCTATCCACACAAGGTCCTCTGGTCTGTCGCTTTCTTCTGTCCTTTTCACTATCTCTTTTATTGTCTCTGGCGTTACATCCCTACCACCAAGACCTGCAATATATCCCCATATCGGCGGTCTGTGTAAGCTGTTGTAAAGTGCAGACTTAACTTCCTCGAAAAATATACCCTCATGCCCAAATGAGATATTCCTATCAATACAGGCTACTTTCTTTGCCCCCTTGAGCTTATCCCTTACTTCATCTACAGGGAATGGCCTGAACACCCTTATCTTGAGAACTCCTACTTTCTTCCCTTTGTCTCTCAACATATCTACTGTTATCCGTGCTGTGCCTGTTATCGTTCCTGATGTTATGAGTACAATATCTGCGTCTTCACATCTGTAGTCCTCAACCAGTCCATACCTCCTGCCAAATATCTTTCCAAATTCATCATCTGCCTTTTTCCATTCCTCCCGTGCCCTATTCATTGCAGACTCAATCTTGTATCGCAATTCATAATACCACTTCGCATCTGTAAGTCCCCCAAAGGCATGTATATCTTTAGGGTCAAGTTTGTATGGCGGATTGAAGGGAGGTAGATATTTATCAACCAATTTTTGTTCTGGAATATCAACAGGTTCATATGTGTGGGAAAGATAGAATGCATCAAGAACAACCATACAGGGCAAAAGCACCTTCTCTGCAACCTTGTATGCCTGTATGACCGTATCCTGAACCTCTTGATTTGACTCACAATACACCTGCATTATCCCGGTATCCCTCTCTGAGAGTGAGTCGTTCTGGTCTGTCCATATAGACCAGGGAGGTGCCATAGCACGGTTTATGTTGCCGAGAACAACAGGAGTCCTTGCCCCCACTGCCCA
>JAYELD010000020.1 GCA_034717215.1 Caldisericota bacterium | reverse complement strand
TATCTCTTTCTGCAGTAGGCTTACCAACTGGTGTAACAGCTACATTTGCTCCATTCACTCTTGTCCCTACAAATTCCTCAACTTTAACAGTTTCTACTTCTGCTTCAACACCAGCAGATAGTTACACAATAACAATCACTGCAACAGGCGGAGGTAAAACACATACAGCTACTGTTACATTAAATGTTACTTACGAGAAGCCTGTTCAGAAAATTGTTATTACTTTGCAGCCTGATAATCCATATATGGTCGTTAACGGCGTTTCACAGGAAATAGACCCTGGAAGAGGAACAAAGCCAGTTATTATCCCTGAGTGGGAGAGGACAGTTGTGCCAATCAGAGCAATTGTTGAAGCACTTGGTGGAACAATCAGCTGGGAAGGTGAGACAAGAAAGATAACGATTAATTTTAAAGGAACAACAATTGAGCTCTGGATAAAAAATCCAGAGGCAGAAGTAAATGGTGTTACAAAATGGATAGATGAAAACAATCACGCCGTAATGCCAATTATAATAAATAGCAGAACAATGTTGCCTCTAAGATTTGTTGCAGAATCCCTTGGCTGTACAGTCGGTTGGGACAATGATACCAGGACAATAACGATAACATACGGTGGGTAATTAAATTAAAAAATAATTAAATTTTTGAGGGGGCAGGTGTACACCTGCCTTTTTTTCTTTGTCATTCTGCTCTTTTCCTTGGCATGCATTACGCCAAGTGACAAGAAAAAAGGGTAGCCCTCACTTTTTCTCATTCAAAATTGTTGTATAATTAAACCGAAATGAAAGAATTTAAATTGATTGGAAAGGAAATAGTTCAGCAAATTGTTGATTTTATTGCTCAATACGCCGGCAAACTTAAAAAAGAGGGTGCAGTAATTGGGATAAGCGGAGGTATTGACAGTGCAGTTATTGCAGCAGTTGCAAAAGAAGCAATCGGAAAAGACAACCTCACTCTCGTACACATATCTGAAAGAGATACACCTAAAGCAAATAAAATTAATGCACAGATCATTGCCGATTTTATAGGCGTGCCACTTAAAAAAAAGAATATTACCGCCTCGCTGCTCAACCTTGGTGTTTATAACCTTCAGTCGGTTTTGGGCTTTTTCGTTCCTGAAAACGCAAAAGTAAAGTATGCAAAAAAACGTTTTAATGAAATTAACAAAGAGAAACAAGCATATCTGAATCATATTTCAGGAAAAGGTAATGAGCAATACAGGAAAGATATTGCATATTATGAAACAAAAGCCCGCTTTATAACTGTCGTTCTATATGTGTACGCTAATTTAGAAAACAAAATAGTAATAGACACAAGCAATAAAACAGAATTAAGCATTGGCCATTGCATAAGATACGGCGAAGTCGGAGATATAATGCCTCTTGGAGATTTGTATAAAACCGAAGTGATAGAATTAGCAAAATATATGGGCGTACCGGAGCAAATTTTAAACAAACCACCATCTCCAGATATTATACCAGGTATTACAGATGAATTAGCGATAGGTTTGCCATATAAAAAAGTCGATCAAATCCTTTTATGCCTTGAAAATAAATTGCACGAAAAAGAAATAGCGAAAGAACTCAAAATCGACGAGAGAGAGATACAATACATCAAAAAGCTATGTGAAAGTGCAAAATTTTACGCAGATATTCCTGTAAAATTAAAACTAAAATATGGAAAACAAATTTAAGCTCGTTTCAGACTTTAAGCCCACGGGTGATCAACCAGAAGCTATAGAAAAACTTATCGATGGCATAAAAAAAGGTTATAAGTTTCAAACACTACTCGGAGTCACAGGGTCAGGCAAAACATTTACAATGGCAAATGTAATCGAAAAGATACAAAAACCCACACTGGTTCTGTCTCACAATAAAACATTAGCAGCACAACTATACGCAGAGTTTAAGCGATTCTTCCCTGAAAATGCAGTGCACTATTTTGTAAGCTACTACGATTTTTATCGGCCTGAAGCATACATACCACAATTCGACCTGTATATCGATAAAACGGCAGACATAAATGAAGATATAGCGAGGCTAAGACATGCAACAGTAAGAGCCCTGCTAGAACGAAAAGACGTGATTGTAGTAGCATCAGTCTCCTGCATATATGGATGGGACTCGCCCGAAGAATACAAAGAGCAGCTGTTAACAGTAAAAATAGGACAAAAGATATTAAGAAATACTTTGGCAGTAAATCTTGCAAGATTACAATACGAGAGAAACGATTTTGATTTTCGCAATGGACGTTTTAGGTTGAAGGGAGATGTAGTTGAAGTGTTTCCAAAAGAATCAGAAACTGCAATTCGCCTTGAACTTTTTGATGATAAAATCGATTCAATTGCAGAATTTGACCCTCTGACAAGAGATATTATAAAAAAGTATTCTTCGTACACATTTTTCCCGGCGTCACAGTTTATTACAACTACAGAACGAATTCATAAATATGCAAAGGAAATACGAAAAGAGCTTGCACAACGCGTTGAGTTTTTCAAACAAAGACAAAAATTTGTAGAGGCACAAAGAATAGAAGAAAGGACAAATTACGACCTTGAAATGTTAGAAAACGTTGGTTACTGCCCCGGTATAGAGAACTATTCACGATACTTTTCAGGAAGACAGCCAGGAGAAGAACCCTACACTTTGTTAAATTTCTTTCCAAAAGATTTTTTCATGATTATCGACGAATCACATATAACACTTCCTCAAACACGAGGGATGTTCAGTGGAGACCATCAAAGGAAACTCACTCTGGTAAAATATGGGTTTAGACTTCCATCTGCATTAGACAATAGGCCACTACGGTTTGATGAATTTCTTAAACATATCAATCAATGTATTTTTGTGTCTGCAACACCTTCCAAAAACGAGATAGATTATAGCAACCAAGTAGCTGAACAGCTTATTCGCCCAACAGGACTCGTAGACCCAGAAGTTGAGATACACCCAGCAACGAGCCAGATCAACAGTCTTATAAAAGAGGTACAGAAAAGAGCGAAAAAGAGAGAAAGAGTACTCGTCACAACGCTCACAAAAAAATTTGCAGAAGATCTAGCAATGTTCCTTACAGAAAAAGGAATAAAAGCAAAATACCTTCACTCCGACATAAAAACACTGGAACGAGTAAAAATTCTTAAATCACTACGTGAGGGAAGCTTTGACTGCCTTGTAGGCGTAAACTTATTGAGAGAAGGGCTTGATTTGCCTGAAGTTTCACTGGTTGCCATCTTAGATGCAGATAAAGAAGGCTTTTTAAGATCCGAAGTATCGCTCATACAAACAATGGGACGAACAGCAAGAAATGTATCCGGAAAAGTAATTATGTATGCAGATAATATCACAGATTCAATGAAAAAAGCAATAAAAGAAACAGATAGAAGAAGGAAAAAACAAATTGCCTACAACACAGAACATAATATTACGCCAAAAACTATAAGAAAGGCCATTTCAGATCTGATCGACCTTCCGTGGAAGAACGAAAAAGAAATTGAAAAAATAGGTGATAAAACACTTTTAGCTCTTTCCGCAGAACAGTTCAGTGCTTTGATTACAGAACTCGAAGAAGAAATGCACCTCAAAGCAGATATTTTAGAATTTGAAGAGGCTGCAAAGATAAGAGATAAAATTGGCGAGCTGACCAAATTTTATAAAAAAAGGAGAAAAAAATGAGAAAAATTGGACTTGCGCTGGGAAGTGGCGGTCCGAAAGGACTTTCCCACATAGGAGTACTTAAAGTATTAGAAAAAGCTGGCATTCAAATTGATATGATTGCAGGTTCGAGTATTGGTGCGCTAGTGGGAAGCATCTATGCAGTGACAGAGAGCGCAAAAAGAATTGAAGAAATCGCTGTAGGCACAAATATGAATACTGTGCTTTCTGTTCTCTTTGATCCAACATTGAAACTAGGGCTTGTACGAGGAAAAAAAATAACAAAACTGTTTCAGGAAATAATCGGAGACTATAAAATTGAAAGTTTGCCAAAAAAATTTATTGCCGTTTCCACTGACCTTGCCACAGGAAACCCAATTTTCTTTGAAGAAGGTAATCTTCTTGACGCAGTCCGTGCTAGTATCTCAATACCTTTCATGTTTCAGCCAATAAGAATAGAAAATACACTACTTGCCGATGGAGGACTTTCTCTACAAGTACCAATAGAGCCACTTAAAAAATGTGGAGCAGATATTGTCATTGCAGTAAATTTATTAGAAAACTCTTTTAAACCATCAAAATTTACTGGAAAATTCATAAACACTCCCAGAGAACTTTACGAAGTTGCATCAAATTCAATAAATATCTTACAATATAACATTGCAAGAGAAAATTGTAAAAAAGCAGACATCATTGTTGCTCCTGATGTAAAAAATATCAAATGGGATAGCTTTTGGAAACCACAAAAAGCTATCCGAAGAGGAGAAAAAGCAATGAAAGAAAAACTGCCAGACCTCCTTAAAATCCTAAAGGAATAAAAAAGCCCCTTACGGGGCTTTATATTAATGTATTTTTTTCTTTAGTAAAATACCCAGTCGTTTTATTCCTTCATCAATTTGTTCCGGTGTTGGAAGAGAAAAGTTAAGTCTCATATGATGTTTATCCTCTCCATGGGGATAGAAAGCACTACCTACGACATAAGCAACTTTTTCCTCAATTGCTTCCTTAAACATCTCGGTTGTATCGATATAATCCGGCAGAGTAACCCAAATAAACATGCCACCTTCCGGTTTTGTCCATTCTGCTTCTTTTGGGAAGTACTTTTCAATCGCTTGAAGCATTAAGTCTTTTTTCTTTTTATATGTTTGCCGCACAAGCTCAAGATACTGTTTTAAATGTCCCTTCCTGATAAATTCATAAGCAATATACTGAGTAGAAGAAGGAGAACAAAGGTCTGAGCTCTGCTTTGCAATCACAAATTTGCTAATAGCCTCTTGGTCTGCAATCATCCAACCGAGTCGCAATCCAGGAGCA
The DNA here is from genome assembly GCA_034717215.1 of Caldisericota bacterium. NCBI lineage: Bacteria > Pseudomonadati > Caldisericota > Caldisericota bacterium. The sequence goes on along the minus strand of JAYELD010000020.1, from coordinate 42,972 downwards.
AGGATTTTAGAAAAGGTTCTGAGTGCAATGACATTACCAATATTGTCCATTTCCACAAGAGAAGGAATTTTTTCTCCTTCAAAGCGAATTTCTCCATACGGATCGTCTTCTATAATAGGTACATCATGTTGATGACTCAATTCTAATATCTTTTTCCTTCGTTCAAAGCTAAGCGTAACACCTGCTGGATTTTGAAAATTAGGAATAAGATACATAAATTTTATATTTACCCCATTTTTTTCAGCTTCTCTGAGCTTTTCTTCTAAAATATCTGTTTTTATCCCATCTTTATCAAGCGGTACTGTAATAAAATCTGCTTCATAAGCACAAAAAGCTTGTAAACCACCTACATAAGACGGAGCTTCAACAATAATTGCATCTCCCGGATCAATAAATACTTTACCTACAAGATCCAGTCCTTGCTGAGACGCAGTAGTTACAATAAGATTCTCTTTCACAAGGTTCTGTATTCCCTCCTCTATACCAGCGTTAACAAGCGCCTCCCTTAGAGCTGGGATTCCTTCGGTTGCACCATACTGAAGTGCTTTGTTGCCATAGTTAAGAAAGATATCTCTGGAAATCTCTGCAAGAACTTTTTTAGGAAATAGAGTCGGATCAGGCATACCTCCGGCAAGTGAAATGATTTCCGGATTGTCTACAAGTTTTAATAATTCTCTAATTGCTGAGGCTTTCATTGCTTTGCTTCTAGTAGAAAACTTTTTGCCCCATTCTAAAGCCATCTTTGCCTCCTTTAACTATTTTTATTTTAGTGACACTTTTTAATTATATCAACAAACTACAAATAGTTTAAACAATCAAAATGTCCTTACAAAAATAACGATGCTACAACACTTCAGTTGTATAGTTTTCTATATTCAGTCGACAATCTTTCTTTATAAATTCAACAACCTTTGATAGTGTGCTGTATAAATGTGCCTTCTCCGTATTCACAGTAACAACAGCAATAACAGATTTTCGGTACGAATTTTGCTGTCCAATCTCTACCAATGAGATGTTGAAATTTTTCCTGAGACGTGAAAAAAGGCTCGAACATACCTGCCGTTTCTCTTTTAAAGAAAACGTACCGGGTATGCCAAGCCAAACTACGCAAATTCCTATTTGCATCCGGCTGTATCAAATGATGGTTTTCAAACTTTCTTCATCAAAAAGATGAATATTAAAAGGATCAATATAAAACATCACGGTATCTCCCATTGCATAATCATGATCAGAGCTTGCCCTTGCAACAAACTTTATATCGCCATCACCAAGTCTAAAATGAATGAACGTTTCAGAGCCCATGAGCTCTACAAAATCTATCAGCACCTTAAACGGCTGCATTGCCATTTTTCCATCCTTTTTAACTTCAACCTCGCTGAATAAATCCTTGGGCCTTATCCCCATTATCATATTTTTGCCAATATAACCTTCTTTCGCAAGAATGTCTTGATGTGCATCTACAATTTTCAATTCAAATCCTTCTGAAACTGCATATATCTTTTTGTTTTTTTCTACAATTTGAACATTAACAAAATTCATTGGTGGAGTCCCGACAAAACCTGCAACAAACCTATTCACCGGATTATCAAATACTTCCTTTGGTTTTCCTTCTTGTTGTATTTCACCTTCGTTCATAACAACTACTCTGTCGCCAAGTGTCATTGCTTCCACCTGATCATGAGTGACATAAACAGTAGTAACTCCCAGCCTTTTATGCAACTTTATAAGTTCGCCTCTCGTCTGCACACGAAGCTTTGCATCAAGATTGGATAAAGGTTCATCCATAAGATACACCTTCGGATTTCTTACTACTGCCCTTGCAAGTGCAACTCTTTGTTTTTGTCCGCCTGAAAGCTCCTTTGGTTTTCTTTTAAGAAGCTCCTCGATACCTAACATCTCAGCAGCCTTCTTTACTCTTTGATCTATTTCATCTTTTGGTGTTTTCCTTAACCTTAGCCCAAAAGAAATATTTTGATACACATTCATATGGGGGTATAACGCATAGTTTTGAAAAACCATTGCAATATCTCTATCTTTCGGAGGGATATTGTTCACAAGCTTATCCCCGATATAGATTTCTCCTTCAGTCGGTTCTTCCAAGCCCGCAACAAGTCTAAGCGTAGTAGTTTTGCCACACCCAGATGGTCCTAAAAGGACGAGAAATTCTCCATCATTAATTTTGAGATTTTCGTTTCTTACTGCGACAACGTTACCAAATTTTTTTGTCACACCTTTGAGCGTTACTTTGGCCATATTTTTCTCCTTCACTAATTTTTAATCTAACGTAATGATTTTGTTTAAAGTATATCTTTGTATAGAATATAGTCAAGATTAAGCCAGCTAAAAGGAGAAACCAGATGCATAAAGAAAATAAAATTATGTTGTGGTTGCATATGCACCAGCCAGATTATTTAAACCCTCTCAGTAATGAACAAACCCTGCCGTGGACAAGAAGGCATATGCTTAATAGTTATTATGAAATTCCAAAACTGTTATTGTCATCGTCTGCAAGGATTAATATCAATTTTTCCGGAGTACTGTTAAAACAAATTGTCTCCTATGCAGAAGAAGGGTTGGAAGATACCTGGGAAACATTGGAAAAAAAAGATGCAGATTCTCTTACTGAAAGCGAAAAAGAATTTATACTAAGAAATTTCCTTAACCCTATGGCCAATTTCAACTCAAATAGATTTATTGAACTAATCAACCAGAAAAAAAACAGAGAGAAATTTAGCACACAAGATATGCGAGATGCTCAAATGCTTTATGCTATATCGGCAATTTCTCCTATCCTTACCGAAGTTAAGGATTTAATAAATAAAAAAGAAAATTATTCAGAAAAAGATAAGATAGAAGAAAAAAAGATAGAGAGAAAGATATTCAAATCAATCATTCCAATGTACAAAGAACTTTTTGACAGAGAACAGATTGAACTAACAATATCTCCGATGCAACATCCCATTTTGCCTCTTCTTATAGATTCGTCCATTGCATACAGAAGTAAGCAAGAAACAATTCTACCCCTGGCTCAATTTGCTTACTTAGACGATGCGATAAAACAGATAGAAGATGCCATTTCATTGTTCAGCAAAACTTTTGGTAAAATTCCACAAGGCATGTGGCCATCTGAAGGAAGTATTTCAAACAAGACAATAGATATTATAAAGCAGAAAGGAATCAAGTGGATTGGAACAGATGAAAGTATACTAATAAAAACCAATCCCTATATAAAAAAAGAAGACATATCCATTCCAAGAAATGTAAGAGATTTAAAAATATTTTTCCGGAATCATTCCCTCTCAGACAAAATAGGATTTGTATACAATAAAATGAATGCAGTAGATGCAGTAAAAGACTTACTTCAAGCAGTAAAATCATCAAAAAACGGAGAAATAATTATATTAGACGGAGAAAATCCATGGGACTTCTACCCCGAACATGGAGTACCATTTCTCTCTAAATTATTCAGCGCATTAAATCAAAAAAACAGTGCATTAGGCCATGAAATAGAAGCCACAGGCAGCATTGAATCCATACACCCCGGCTCCTGGATAAACGGTTATTTTGATACCTGGATAGGCGATGAAGAATCAAATAGGGCATGGACATATCTCGCTGATGCAAGAAAAACGGTGGGAAACATACAAGAATCTCTCAATCAAATCTATATTGCAGAAGGAAGCGATTGGTTTTGGTGGTACAGCAATTTTCACAAAAATGAAGTAGACTTTACCTTTGACACACTATTTCGAGCTCACCTTATTACTGCTTATCAAAAGGCAGGAATAAAGATACCTTCATATCTATTCCAGCCCATAAGAGAGGTAAAATGAACCTAATATTTATCATACATAACCACCAACCGGTAGGAAACTTTGATTATGTGATTGAAGATGCATACAAAAAAGCATATTTACCCTTTATAAATGAAGTCCTAGATACAAATCATTTCAGATTTGGCATACATTTTTCAGGATATCTTCTGCAATATATCGAAAAAAATCATCCTGAATACATAGAGAAACTTCGCCTTCTTATCAAGAAAAATAGATGCGAAATTCTTTCGGGAGGCATGTATGAGCCAATTCTCACATTGCTCCCTGAAAAAGACCGGAATGAACAGATTAAGAGAATGAACGAATACATATGGAGGTTATTCAAAACACAACCAAAAGGCTTCTGGGTCGCAGAAAGAGTATGGGAACAACATCTAACAAAAACACTTTCGCAAAATGGAATACAATATACCGTACTGGACGATACACATTTTAAAAAAGAAGGCAAAACAGATGAGGATTTATCAAGGCATTTTATTACAGAAGATGATGGAGAAACATTAAACATATTTCCCATAAGTAAAAATCTACGCTATCTCATACCGTTTAAACCAGTAGAGCAAATAATAAAATATTTTGAGGAAACAGAAAAAAAAGATAAAAACCGCCTTGAGCTATTTGGAGACGATGGAGAAAAATTTGGCATCTGGCCCAAAACATATAGTTATGTTTATGAAAAAAAATGGTTAAAAAAGTTTTTGAAGGCTCTTAAAGATAACTCGAGTTGGCTTACAATCAATCTTCCTTCGGAATATATTGCTAATAACCCCCCGAAAGAATTGATTTATTTGAGAGAATGCTCATATGAAGAAATGATGGAATGGTCTAAAGGTAATTTCAGAAAATTTCTTACTAAATATCCCGAGAGCAACGATATGAACAAAAAGGCACTTTCCCTGAGTAAAAGAGTGAAAGGAAAATTTCCTGAGGAATTGCTAAAGGGAGAAACAAACGATGCCCTATGGCACGGAGTTTTTGGTGGGTTGTACCTTCCACATTTAAGAATAGCAATATATGAAAACCTGATAAAAGCAGAGAAAAAGATAGATCCACTTTCATTTAAAATAGAAGAAAACGATGTCAATAAGGACGGCAAAAAAGAGTTTATACTGGAAACGCCAAAGCTAAATTTATACTTTACAAAAAAAGGCGGAACCCTTTACGAGCTGGACGACAAAATAAAGGAACTAAACATACAAAATGTGCTTACAAGAAGAAAAGAGCCATATCATAAAAAAATTCTCAAATTAAATAAAATAAATAATAAAAATCAGGAAGAAATAGACACAATTCATAATATTACAACAACAAAAGAAAGCAATTTAGATAAATTTTTAATATACGATTGGTATAGAAGAAATTCTTTTATTGACCACTTTTTTAGAGCAGATACAACAGTTGAATCCATTCACAAAATGCAGTTTGGAGAGCAAGGAGATTTTGTGCTTGGCAAATATAATGGAAAAACAGAAAAAACAAACAACAGTTTATCCCTTTTACTTCAAAGAGACGGACATGTTTGGTGTGGAGAAAATTGGGAAGAGGTTTCGTTAAAAAAAGAAATTATTGTTCCAAAAGAAAGGAGAGAAATTCGGGCTAAGTATGAAATACACGCCGATAAAGAACTCCCCTTATTCTTCGGAATAGAATTCAATTTCATGTTCTTTAAAGATGGACTTAAGATAAACAAGCAAGATTGTAAAAACCACATAAAGCTTCAAGACAAAGAGTTTGAAATAGAAGAATTTATCCAGAACATAAGCCTTAGCATTAGCTTCACGGAAAAGGTTCAATTATGGACATTTCCCATATATACTGTTTCACAATCTGAAAGCGGGTTTGAAAGAACGTTTCAAGGACTTTCTTTTATTTTTAGCAAAAAAGATATAATTAAAGAAAAGATAATAAATATAAACTTGCAAATAAAATAGGGAGGTTAGTTATAAATGCCAGAATTAAGAAAAGATCCGATCACGGGAAGATGGGTAATCATCGCAATTGAGCGAGCAATGAGACCAAGTGATTTTAAGACAAAAGAAATAGTTGAAAAAGAACCAAAAGCAGGCCCATTTTCTGAAGGAAATGAGTCACAAACACCGCCAGAAATTCTATCATACAGAACACCAGGAACTGCGCCCAATACACCCGGATGGTGGGTGAGAGTGATCCCCAACAAGTTTCCTGCACTAAAAATAGAGGGAGATTTAAATAGAAAAGGGATTGGCGTATATGATATGATGAACGGCATCGGAGCCCATGAAGTCATTATTGAATCTCCAAATCCAGCAGATTCACTAGAAAATCTGCCTGTAAAGCACATAGAAGATATTTTATGGGCATTTAGAGACCGATTCTTGGATTTAAGAAAGGATACACGTCTTAAGTATATCATCGTATTTAAAAACAAAGGGAAGGAAGCAGGAGCATCACTCTCACACACACATTCACAACTTATTGCAACACCTGTTGTGCCAAAAACGGTAAAAGAAGAATTGGAAGGAAGCAGACGATATTATGATTATAAAGAAAGGTGTGTATATTGTGATATGGTAGCACAAGAAATAGGAGATAAACAAAGACTTGTTTTAGAAAATCAAGGATTCGTTGCCTTTGTGCCATTTGCATCAATTGTTCCTTTTGAAACATGGATTCTTCCAAAACAACATAGTTCAGACTATGCAGAAATAAAACGTAGTGAAATTTCTTATTTAGCAGATGCATTACAACGGACATTGAAAATGCTATCTAAAGTAGTACCGAATGTGCCGTACAACTTTTATATACATTCTGCTCCGCTTAACAATTTGCGCTTGCCACATTACCATTGGCATATAGAAATTGTCCCACGGCTCACGCAAACAGCTGGGTTTGAATGGGGTACAGGGCTCTATATTAACCCGATGTCGCCAGAAAATGCAGCAAAATTCTTGAGAGAAACGGAAGGGAAATAAGATATGAAAATAGGAATAGTAACAAGCGAAGCAGTTCCTTTTGCAAAATCAGGAGGATTAGCTGATATAGCAGGAACACTATTCAATGTATATCATACGGAAGAAAATGAAATTTATCTCTTTATGCCAATGTATAAAACAATTAAAAATACCCCATCTGATCTAAAAATAGAAGGAAGCATTGCAATTCAAATAGGATCTCAAGAAACAAAAGGACAGATTTTATCAAAAGAGATAGAAAAAGGTAAAACTCTGGTTTTAATAAAGCAAGACCATTATTTTGGAAGAGACAGCTTGTACGGAACAAAACAAAGAGATTATCCAGATAATGCAGAACGGTTTGGATATTTCGCCCTTGCAGTACTTAAGGCAATCGACATTATGGGGATAAATATAGACATTCTTCACTTAAATGATTGGCAAACAGGACTTATTCCTCTATTTATTAAAGATAAACGCCTCAATATAAAAACTCTGTTTACCATTCACAACCTGGGATACCAGGGTAATTTTCCACCGGGTATTCTTGATTTGCTTCATATCGATAGAAAATACTTTAGCCCTGATAAAATCGAATTTTACAGTAATGTAAGTTTTCTTAAATCAGGAATTGTCTACTCAGATTTTATCAGCACTGTAAGCCCGACATACGCAAAAGAAATTCGCACAAAAGAGTACGGAGTTGGGATGGACGGCATATTAAATACAAGAAAAAATTTTCTAATAGGCATCTTGAACGGTATTGATTACTCTCTGTGGGATCCGGAAACAGATCAATTGATCTACAAAAACTATTCAATCAACACAGTCAAAGACAAAGAAGAAAATAAAATAAAATTGGGCGAAGAATTTAACTTTGATGTAAAAGGCAAACCGCTTTACGGTCTGGTCGGTAGACTTGCAGGGCAAAAAGGAATAGATATACTGGTAGACATGCTGAATAGTTTTCTTAAGGAAGACATAAGAGTAATTATACTCGGCACCGGGGAAAAAGCATTGGAAGATGTTTTGATTAGCTTACAAAAACAGTACCCGGATAAGCTTAAGACACTAATCAAATTTGATGAAGCAACTGCCCACAAAATTTATGCCGGAAGTGATTTTTTTATGATGCCATCACAATATGAACCATGCGGATTGGGACAACTCATCTCCCTCAAATATGGTACACTCCCCATAGCACGAGAAACTGGCGGTCTCAAGGATACGGTAGATAATTATAATGAATATACTCATTGCGGAAATGGCATATCGTTTAGTGAGTATTGTTCAGATGATTTTCTTGAGGCTATGCAGAGAGCAAAAAAAATATACGACAATGTAAAACTATACAAACAACTACAACAAAATGCCATGCAATGTGATTTTTCCTGGAAACGCTCTGCCGATATTTATATGAAATTATTTAAACGAATACTTCAAAGTTAAATGAACATACACTTCGGCACATCAGGTTGGAGAAGTATCATAGCCAAAGATTTTACATTTGAAAATGTAGAAGTTGCAAGTTATGCAATAGCTCAACATCTTTTAGCTAAAGGTGGCAAATCTTTAGTAATAGGATACGACACAAGATTTTTATCAAATGAATTTGCAAAAACTTCTGCAAAAGTTCTTGCAGCGTATGGAATAAAGAGTTATTTTTCTCTTACTGATATTCCGACCCCCGTTATAGCATATCTCACTGTAGCAAAAAAGACAGATGGCGCAATTAATATTACAGCTTCGCACAATGATCCATACTATAATGGGATTAAATTCTCTTCAAAATCTGGCGGACCTGCCCTGCCTGAAGAAACAGAAGACATAGAAAAAAGAATAAATAAATTTTTTAAAAATAAAAAAATAATTAAAAAGATGCTGTTTGAAAAAGCAGTAGAAAAAAAACTAATAATTCCTTTCAACGAAAATGAATATACGGATGCAATAAGAAAACTGATTGACTTCACGCCAATAAAGAAAAAAAGACCAAAAATAATTTACGATCCTTTTTATGCAACAGGTAGTCGCTATTTACCAAAAATATTAAAAGAGTACACGGATTTTACAATGATCCACGGCAAAAAAGATGTACTGTTTGGTGGCCTGCACCCTGAACCTACGGGAGAAAATCTCGATCCCTTAATTAAAAAAGTTCAATCATCTAAAGCTGATTTGGGTATTGCAACAGATGGAGATGCTGACAGATTTGGAATTATAGATTTTGACGGGAGTTATATTTCTCCCAATATGGTACTCCCTATTATATACTACTACTTTCTCACTGAAAGAGGAATTAATGGTAATGCTGTGAGAACCGTTGCTACAACACACTTAATAGATAAGATTGCAAAGCATTTTGGCTACCAGGTCAAAGAAACACCCGTAGGATTTAAATACATTGGAGACGCAATCATGAAAGGCGAAGCTGTATTTGGAGGAGAAGAAAGCGGAGGAGCATCAATGAAGGGATGGCTAGCCGACAAAGACGGGATTCTTGTGGATCTCCTCGTCACGGAAATCTTTTCTCGAAGAAAAAAACCGATGAAAGAATTATTCAAAGAACTCACCAATAAATTTGGGGATACATACTCAAAGCGGCTTGATTTTGAGTATAAAGGCGATAGAAAAACAATTGAAAGAAAATTAAAAAATACCGTAAAAACCTTTTCAAAAGAGATGTCTATCAAAAAGATTAACGAACTAGATGGAACAAAAATTATTTTAGCCGATAAAAGTTGGATTCTATTTAGATTCTCAGGGACAGAACCTAAAATACGTATATATGCAGAGTCTGACAATGAAAAAAAGTTTAAAACACTACTTGAAAAGGGAAAAGAAATAGTTCAAAGAGCAACATTTTGAGATAGGAATATGTTTAAACGGGAGGAGAGAAAATGAAACTTAACTATGGAAACATACTGGAAGAAGCCATAGGCAAGCATGGATTGCCACTAAATAGTCTGCTAAAATCTAGAACCTCTCTAAATCAAATTAAAGAACGTATTCAGAAAAAAATAAATAAAGATTACTATCCGTTGCAACTCCCGGAAGCAATGATGCCGTATCTTGATAAAATAAAAAAAACAGCAAAAAAAATTAAAGAAAATTATGAAAACTTCGTCATTGTAGGAATAGGGGGCTCTTCCCTTGGTAACGAATTACTTCACTATGCAATAAACGGCATATACTATAATGATTCCATATATAGAAAAACGCCTCGCATATACTTTATGGATAATATTGATCCAGAATCTACAAAGACACTACTCACAGCCATAGACCTAAAAAAAACTATGTTCAATGTTATTACAAAATCAGGAAATACTGCTGAAACAATGCAGAATTTGCTATCAATTACGGATGCTTTAAAAAAGGAAAATCTTGATTTGAAAAAACACCTCATATTTACTACTGACCCGGAAAAAGGATCGCTTCGTAAATTATCACATGAATTCTCTATAGAAACTTTTGCAATTCATCCACTTGTCGGAGGAAGATACTCGGTACTTTCTTCCGTAGGGCTTTTATCTGCAGCTGTAGAAGGAATAAATATTGATGCTTTGCTACATGGAGCAGGGCTTGTTAAAAAAAATATAACAAAAGAGAGCAATTCTACGCACTGTGCCGCACTTCTCCTCCCACTCATCCAATATAAATTATATAAAGAAAGAGGAGTAAATATAAATACGCTATTTATTTATTCAGATGGATTAAGTCATTTAGGAACATGGTACAGACAGCTTCTCTCCGAGAGCATTGGTAAACGATTCACGCGCAGTGAAGAACAAATATTTACAGGCATAACACCAATAGGAGTACGAGGTGCAACCGATCAACATTCTATGCTCCAACTGTTTATGGAAGGTCCATTTGATAAATTTATTATATTTATTGCACCTGTTAAATACCGTAAAGATTTTATCCTGAAAGGAAATCTTATAAATAACGAAGATATTAATTATTTAAAAAATAAAAAAGCATCACAACTCATAAAAAGTGAATTTCTAGCAGCACAAGCAGCAATAAAAGCATCAGGAAAACCGTCTGTCGCAATTGAAATTCCAGAAATAAATGAAGAAGAACTAGGCAAGCTTATATATTTTGCTGAATACGAAGTCATTGCCTTAGGAGAAATGCTAAATGTAGACCCAATTAGCCAACCTGCAGTGGAGTTTGGAAAACAGCTTACATATGGTATTATGAAAAGGAAAGGATTTGAAGAAAAAAATGAAAAAATTATGGAATTTAAAAAAGTACATAAAAAACATATAATTAAAATAGAATAATCAAGGAAGAAGGAGTAATAAATGCATAGAATAAAAAATAAAATTTCGGTGATACTTATAGTTGTACTCTTGTTAGTCGGAGGGTACTATTTAGGACTTAAATATCCGCCTTCGCGCATAATAAATATCATGCATACACAAGATGGATTCGAAAATTTAATCGATGACCACTCCTTGCTTAAAAGAACAATAGACATCATTGAAAACAATTTCTATAAATCAATAAAAGAAGAAGATTTGATAAAGGGTATGGTAGATTCATTAAATGATCCATATAGTGTATTTTACAATCCCGAACAAACAAAACAATTCAATGAAGAAATACAGGGAAAATATACAGGCATAGGCATCGTAATCACTAAAAATGAAGATCTAGCCCTTCCGGAAATTGTTTCTGTATTCCCCGACTCTCCTGCAAAAAAAGCAGGACTTCAAAAAGGAGACATCATAGTTGACGCTGATGGCGCACAGCTAGTAGGATTATCTCTTGAAGAAGTAGCTATGAAAGTAAAAGGGAAAAGCGGAACAGAAGTAGAATTAAAAATTAAAAGAAACGGTGAAACCATTATTGTTGCAGTAAAAAGAGCAGAAATCCATATTCCGCTTGTCGAGGTAAATTACTTAAATGATGGAAAAATCGGATATCTAAAAATTAATATGTTTTCCGAGGGAGTAGGAAAACAAGTTGCAAACATAATTAAAGAGATGAATAAAAACAACGTAAAAGGTATTATACTTGATTTAAGAGACAACCCAGGAGGGCTTCTCTATGAATGCGAAAAAGTAGCCAGCCAATTCATTTCTTCCGGAGTATTGCTCTGGACAAAAGATAGAGAAGGCAAAATGGTTTCTCTAAAAATTTCAGGACATAAACCTACCGTGCCTATAATCGTACTTGTAAATAAAGGAACGGCAAGTGCAGCAGAAATACTTGCCGGAGCCATAAAAGATTATAAAACCGGAATAATAATAGGCGAAACTACATTCGGCAAAGGAGTAATACAAAAAATATTTTCACTACCAGGAGAATATACACTTAAAATTACAGTACAAGAGTATCTTACGCCAGATAAAAAGGAAATAAATAAAAAGGGAGTAGAGCCTGACATTCAATTAGAAGAAACCGAAGATCCATTAGATAAAGCTTTGGAGTTATTGGAAGAACAATGATCATTGTAATATCAGGACCATCTGGAGTAGGTAAAGGAACTGTCGTGCAAAAACTGATAGAGAAAAATCCATGTTTTGTGCGGTCCATTTCTTGTACAACAAGAAAACCAAGAGAGGGAGAAAAAAACGGAAGGGATTACCATTTTATAAATGAAGATAAATTTTTTGAGCTTGTACAAAAAAATGATCTAGCAGAATTTGCTTTTGTTCATGGATGCTACTATGGAACCCCATTAAAAAATCTTACAAAAGAAAAAACAGACGTAATTTTACAGATTGATGTACAGGGAGCAAAAAAAATTAAGAACCGCTTCCCAAAAGCATTGCTAATTTTTTTACTCCCACCCAGCATGGAAATTCTTATTAATCGCCTTACCGAAAGAGGAACGGAAACAGAAGAGGAACAGGAAAAACGATTAAAAAGAGCAAAAGAAGAGATAGAAGAACGTACGTTTTATGACTACATTTTAGTAAATGATGATATTGAAAGAGTAGTTAGCAAAATTGAAAAAATCATAGAGAAAGAACATAAGTTGCACCACTAAAACAAAACTACTTCTTCTTAATAATTGTTTTGAGTTTTTCTAAAGTTTCTTTAAGTCTATTTTTTAAAGGATCATTCCCTTCTGTGGTCACATCATCTTTATTCTCAAAAATTGCATACGGCACTTTCATTCCCTTGCATTCAATAAATTCTGAATTTCCGCTGCTAAATTCTTCCCAATCAATTTCTTTATAAAGTCTTGTTAGTTTTTCATCTGTTAAAGAATGATGGAGAATACTATCGGGACGCAATGGATCAAACCGCATTTTATTTTTTCTTAAAGATTCTTCAAATGGTACATTCACATATATGATAACGGCATATTTAAGGAGTTCTTCCGAAACATGCTGAAACGCCTTTTTGTAACCACCATGTTCTTTGCCTCTGGAAAACTCTACAATTGTAGTATAGTCTTTCGTATAATCAGAAATATCCCGAATTCGTTTTTTATATTCTAAAGAAATTCTTTCAATAAGGAGATGCCAGAAATATTGGTGCTTAAAGTACCCGTCGTCAGTAGTATGAAGTCTTTGCTTATGAAATTTGCTTTCAAGGATGTCATCCTCCTCGTACCAGGTCCAAAGCATTGGGAAATCATCAATCACATCAATTTTTCCCATACAGAACTGTTCTTTTCTTGTTCTGTCTGGAAGTTTTAAAAGAAAATTGATAATTTCTGATTTTCCAGCTGCCGGACGCCCTAATAAAAAAATCACGTTAAACTTATCCATTTTCTTGCTCCATCATAATAAATTCATAAGGAAAGCAATAAAATAATTAAATTCCCACGAGACAGATCTTTCAAGCATAGACTAAGGTGTATAATAGATAGTAATTTCACGCGTGTTGCCATTCCATTGCACAGTACTTCCAAAAGTTTCAGTGATGAACCGAATTGGTACCATTGTTCTGCCAGGAAGAATAATGAGTGGTGCAACATCAATTGTCTTTTCTTCTAAATTTACACGGAGAGTTTTGCGATCAATCCACATTTCAATGAGTAGAGAAGGGTGATGTGTAGTTGCACTCTTCTTAATAGTAACTTTTCTTTCATTGCCGTCCCACTCGACCGTTGCGCCAAACGTCTCTGAAATAAAACGGATAGGAACAAGCGTCCTACTTGCCTCTTTCACAATAAAAGGAGCCGCATCAAGATCTACTCTTTTCCCATTAACATACGCAATTGGAGAATCTATCTTTAACTTTATATTAATAGCGGGAGCCTGGATAACTTTAAAGGAAATGTAAACCGTTTTATTTCCGCCGTTAGAATTAATGCTTACTGGCTGCTTAAAACTACCAATGGAAAGAGCAGAAGTATCAATCAAAAAATGTAATTTACCTGCAGCTGTAAACGAATTAGTATCAAACTTTATGAAGTATGGCCCACTAACTGTTCCCTTGAGAATCCCTCCCCCAAGATTTACAAGAAAAATGTCTTTCTCAACACTGCTTCCCTGTGGAACACTTCCAACATCAATCTGCTCACTGCATTGCAAATATGGCCGAGTTGTGTCAAAGTAGAAAAGATTACCATCTACATCTCCTATAAAAAGAGCATTGTTTTTGGAATCAAAAAACAATGCATCAGGATTTGGCACCACGCCCCCACCTACCTTATAAAAATTGCTGCCATCAACCGACCCAAATAGTCCAAAATACAGAAAAGCTACAAAAATTTTATTATCTGTCTTTGCCACATAAGAAACGTAAGGAGATCCTCCAATAAACTGAATTTTCTGGAAATTATTATTCTCTATATTGCCTTTAAAAAATCCCTCTGTTGTGCCAACAAAAAGGTAATTCCCAAGATAACTAAGAGAAGTGATTGAATAATCCGTCAACACATTCTTCCAACTACATTCATCTCCTACGGTATTAGAATAAAACAACCCAAATTGCCTGGTCCCAAGAAAATATTTTTCTGAAGATATTTTAACAAAAGAGGTAGTTTCTACGGTGGGAAGGCCATTATTTCGTTTAACCCAGGTTTGTCCACTATCGCTGCTTATATAAAAACCAGAACAAAGTGATGTGACATAAATTAAATTTTCATCGCTTGATATGGAAGAAATAGTAGGACAATCCAATTTGTTCATCAGTGATTCCCAGTGTTTGCCCAAATCGTATGAAATATATGCTCCTGCATTCTCTGTGCCTAAAAAAATATTTCCATCAAAAAAAGCAATTCCGGTGATGTGCAAATCAGACAAACCAGTATCACGCTCAGAAAAATGACTGCCTGAATCAGTAGAAACAAAAAAACCATTTAATGTACCAGCAAGTATCAAAGAACCATCGGTATGGATAGAAGTAATTTGGTAAGGAAGCAGGCTTAACAATCGCAAAGAATCACTTTCTCCATGTGCTGCAGGAATTATATTAAGTAATATTATAAATATAATAACAAAGATAAAAAATTTTTTCATAGCATCCTCCTGTTCCTTTTTGAATAATTATAATATAAAGAATGGTTTAATAAAATGTCTCCTAAATATTGTCGCTAATTTACTGAAAACCAGCGCATCTGTCTTTAAACTCACATGTAGAACACGCACTGCCTGGTTTTGGAGAAAATTCATTGCATTGTATTGCTTTTCCGACTTGCAGGATTTTCTGCTTCCCCTCTTCTGCCATTTTATCTGAGATATTAAATTCTACTTTTTTGTTAAAACGCACAAAATACATGAAAATAGAGCTTATTTTATTTAGGCCTAAAGATTCCTTCGCGCCTAAATAATAAATAACTGGCTGTAAGAGATTTATTTTTTTAAACAAAGATGGCAAGATTCTATTTGTTTTATAATCAATGATACTATAACCATCATTTTCTCGATCTATTCGATCTATTCTCCCAATTACTCTGAACCCATTCAATTCAAAAGAGAAACTCTTCTCAACCAGATATGCCGGTTGGAATCCAAATATCGTTTCCCTGTAAAATTTTGTGAGAAGCTGCGTTGCTTCATCTTTTGCCTTGTTTTCCTGATATTCAGTATTATATCCAGCAGAAATCCAGTGTTCATCCAGCAGGTTCAATAAATAATTTAAAGGAGGGGTTTTAGCTGTTATAAAATTTTCTTCGGGATGATAAAAAAGTTCAAGCACCTTATGAATCGAATTACCAAAACTAAAATAACTACGTGCCGCAGTAGGCAATTTATCAACATAGATAAATTTATAACGGAGAGGGCAATTATCATATATAGATATTCTTGAATAACTTAAATGGAATTCTGAATTTTCTTCCATAACTCTAAAATTTGGGATTCCATCTGCGAAAAATCCCCACTATTGTCAATTACCACATCAGCCATTTTAATCTTTTCAGAAATGGGCATTTGTGAATCTATCCTCATTAATGCCTCTTCCCTTCTAATATTTTCTCTTTTCATTAATCTTTCCAGCTGCAACTTTTTGGGGATATAGACAACCCAGACAGTGTCAACAATCTTATCCCAGTTTGCCTCAAACAGAATTGCTGCATCAACAACAAGAACCTTCGTCCCTGACACTCGCTTTTTCTCTATTATTTTCTTTACAACTTCAGTCATTACGGGTATCATAATCTCATTAAGCTTATTTAACTTCTCTTTATCTGAAAAAACAATACTGCCCAATTTTTTTCTGTTTACTTTGCCATTTGAAACAATTTCTTTTCCAAAAACCTTTTCCATCTTGTCTACAATGTCATTAACATTTTGAGATTGAATTTTCTTGGCAAGCTGGTCCAAATCAACAATATCGGCACTCAATTTCTTTAAGAATTTGGATACAGCACTTTTTCCAGACGCAATATTGCCTGTAAGCCCAATTACAATCATCCTTTTGCCTCTCTCAGATTATTCCCGTACGCAATATTCACCACTAACGGCACGGAAAGGGAATAAGCAGATTCCATTTCTTCTTTTACAATTTGTTTCACTTTCTCAATTCGCTCTTTACCTACTTCGAGAACTAATTCATCGTGAATTTGCAATACAATATGGTCACCACTGTCTTTTATCCTGTTAAACACCTTTAGCATTGCAATTTTTATAATATCAGCAGCGCTTCCTTGAATAGGAGTATTTATAGCAAATCTTCTTGCTTCATCCTTCGATCTACCGAAGCCACTATTTAAACCTGGAATTTTTCTTCTGCGTCCGAAAATTGTCCTTGCCTCGCCTGATTTTATCGTACTCCTTACAAGCTCCTCTAAAAATTCCCGAACAGTTGGGAACCTGGCAAAATATCTATTAATGTATTCTTTTGCTTCATTAGCAGAACAGCCTAGCTGCTTTGCAACACCATAAGAAGACATTCCATATATAATTCCAAAATTAAGAATTTTAGCACTTCTCCTCATTTCTTTTGTAACTTCCTCATCCTTTACGTTAAATACAAGGGATGCAGTGCGTGTATGAACATCAGCACCATTCATAAATGCATTAATAAGGTTTTTATCCTTAGATAGATGAGCGAGTATTCTTAACTCAATTTGCGAATAGTCTGCACTAAGCAAAAAATGCCCATCCGATGCAACAAAACCAGCTCGTATCTTTTCGCCCCAGTCAGTCCTAATAGGTATATTTTGTAAATTTGGTTTTGAACTTCGTAACCTCCCCGTAATTGTACCCAGCTGATGAAATGTCGTATGTAACCGAAAATCTTCTTTAGACACAAGTTTAGGCAAGGCTACAACATATCCAGAATACAATTTAGAAAGACTTCTATACTCTAGTACAAGTGAAATTATAGGATGCTCCAAGATAAGATCTGCTAATACTGTACTGCTCGTTGAATATCCTGTTTTTCCCATCTTTGATGGTTTTAATCCTAAATTATCAAAAAGCACAGCTGCAAGTTGTTTTGAAGAGTTAATATTAAAAGAAATACCGGAAAGGTCATATATCTTATTTTCCAATATCTCAAGCTCTTTTTCAATCTCACTTTTTAGATTCTCAAGATGTTTCACATCGATTTTTATACCAGTAATTTCCATGTCAGCCAATATCTCTGATAGCGGTTTTTCTATATCATTGTAAAGTGCCATAAGATTATATTCTTCTAACTCCTTGTCTTCAACATATGAAAGCTGCAAAAGTTGTTTAGCATATTCAGACAAAGACTCCCCTTCGTAGAAAACAGAAAATGTATCGCATAACTCTTTGATGGAGTAATTTCTTATATCCGGATTAAGAAGATGTCCTGCAAGTGCCAAATCAAGATGAATATTTGAGAGTTTAATTCCATAATGGTGTGCTACTTTGTAAAGTTCCTTTAAGTTAAGAATTTCTTTCTTTTTGTCATTTTCAAGTAGATCTTTCAAAATTTTTAGCGCCTCTGTGTTAGCAAAAAGTTCTTCGCCAATGTTAAATTCTTCCACATTTTTCTCCGTAGCCATAGCAAAATGCTGAACTTGTCCATTCCTTGCCTCAATATACAATCCTATTCGATCATCTGCTTTGATATGTGTGTGTTTATTATTCAAATTTATTCCAAGCTCGTTTAAAAGACTGGTAAATTCAAAGCGGCTTAAAATATTTTTCAACTTTTCTTCATCAAACCCACCTAACTTCATTTCATCAATATTAAACTCTATCGGTGTATCAAACATTAATGTGCACAATTCTTTTCCGCTAATTAGACGATCTTTATATTTTTCAATAAGATCGCCTTTTTTAATCTCGCCAGTATGTAATAACAACTCCTCGATATTTCCATACTCAGATAGAAGTTTTGCTGCAGTTTTTGGCCCTATACCCGGTAAACCAGGAATATTATCAGAAGGATCTCCCGTTAAAGCCTTAAAATCTGGTATTTGCTCAGGATAAATACCTAATATTTCTTTAAGCCGTTCTCTATCAAATTCCTCAAGGGTTGTAACGCCTTTCCGTGTAACCTTTATTTTAATCTTTTCTGATATAAGCTGCGTGAGATCCATGTCACCAGAAATAACAACTGTTAAAAATTCATTTTTTTCAGCAGTTTTTGCTATCGTTCCTATTATATCATCCGCTTCATATCCATCCATTTCATATACATTAATATTCAATGCCTCAAGCAATTCATGTATTGTTGTAAATTGAGGAGACAACTCGTCTGGCATGGGAGGACGTTGTGCTTTATACTCTTTATACTGTATATGCCTTTTTGTAGGAGCTCTCCTATCAAATGCAATAGCTAGATACTGAGGTTTTTCGTCCTTTAAAACACGTAAAAGCATTCTAATAAAACCATACAGGGCCCCTGTAGGTTCATTGTTTTTTGTAGTAAAATGAGGAAGAGCAAAAAAAGCTCTATACATAATACTGCTCCCGTCTATTAGCACTAATTTTTTCATATGCGTCACCCTTTGTTATATACTATATTAATACCCATGGATTTCTCCAAATCTTAACTGAGCATTTTTTAACTTTTCTAATAAGTTTTGGGGAAAATATGCCACATCGACATGAAAGGGTAAATTATCAAGTTTAAACTGTCTGCCCGCCAGTAAAAATGTTCGTCCTTCATGTTCCAAGATTACAGAATAAGCATCGCTTACGCCTGGGACAAACCTAAAAATCATATCCCCAAAATGAATTTTGTCAGTATCCGAAACTGTATATATCTGAGTTTTACCAGCATTTAGAGTAATAAAAGCATTTTGAAGATCGCTTTCAATTTTGGGGAGAACAACACTTTTTACGGAAAATTGTTCTATAAGTTTAACACTACTAGCCTCTCTTTGCTTAAACGGCGCATTAAAAATCATAAGATCAATTTTGTTTATGCCCCTCTCCTTCAACGAAAGCTGTATAGAATATAAATCTTTATCTTCACTTGTCAAACAGGTTGGAGAGCTTATATATACAACATCGTAACCAGATTGAACAATAAAACCATCTTCGCCAACAAGTTGAAGTGGTGTAATACAGAACCCGGGTCTTACAAAAATGGAAGCAGCTACTAATAAAATGAGCGGAATAAAAACAAGCTTTCTCCACGTCTTTTTTTTAGTATAAGAAAAAATAAGAAGAGAAATAACGATAAAATATGTTACCACAAAATACCCATTAAACTGTATATTTAATGCTGCAAAGGGTGCTTTTGAAAACATTTTTGCCAGAAAAATAAGAATAGAAAAAAAGAAATTTGTTACAGGAGCGAAAAACAGTGCTAACCGAAAACTTATTACAGTTAGAACAAGTTGTATTAAACTAATAGGCATAAGGAGATACAAAAATGGAATTACAATAAAATTTGCCATAATTGCAATAAGTGAAACAGTATGAAAATAATAAGCAAAAAGAGGAAAAAGTAGGAGCTGAACAGAAACCACTTCTGCAAGCATTTTAAAGCCGAAATTTTGCGGAAGACGCTGATAAAAGAGTGGTGCAATAATTAAAATGGCAAAAATAGCAAGAAATGATAGCTGGAAACTCACCGAAAAAAGAGCAAGTGGATTGGCAAGAAGTATAATAAGTGCTGCAAAAGAAAGCGTATTAAGCGGTATAAGTTCTTTCCCGGTCGCTTTAGCAAGCACACAAGCACCGTACATAAAAAACGCACGGAGGGCAGAAACCCTGAATCCGACAAGAAAAAGAAAAAAAGCAAGTATCACAAACGAAAACTCATAAGCAAATGGGGTAAACAAGGCTAAAGTTTTATAAGAAGTCTCTCCCAAAATCCCGAAGTGGAGTCCCGATATAGCGAAAAGGTGTGCAGTGCCTGTCTCTATAAATGGCAATTTTTCGTCACTCGTCATCGAAGAAATGCCAGGTATTGATGAAAGAAAGAGAAAAGCTTCTTCACTTTTCATAGAGAGAAGTATTCTATCCTCTATCGTATTTCTAAGGTCAGTAAAAAAATCGAAAAGAGCAAAACTCCGGGTCACAGACACGTCTTCACTAAAAACTGTACAATTATACCTTGTAATTTTTTGAAAATCATCCTGAGAGCTGTTTTTAGAAATAACTCCTTTTACAACCACAGTACTGAAAGGCGCAGGAGCTGTTTCTGCATACACTCTTGCGCTGCCTGCAAATTTTTCTCCCTCTATAGATAAATGTGAGATTTCAAAATTCTTTGTATAGCCCGTCCCTTTAGAAAATTCTTTAACCTTTCCTGTAATCTGAATTTCCACACCACATAGATGTTCTGGGATTTCAGGATTTTTAAAGGGAGTTACAGCTAGAGTCGTTGTGAAAACACCCAAGATAAAGAAAAGAATAATATAAATATAGTACCGCTTATCAACAAGCAGCAAAAGTAGTAATACAAACAAAAAAATAATACATAGAACAAGAAAATTTCTATTAAAAATAGAAAATAATGAAAAAATACCCGCAATCTCTCCAAGTAAAGCAAATAACGCAGGCATTAAGGAATGACTATGAGGTCCTTTATATTTTCAAATGTTATCTCGCCAATACCTGAAACATTCATAATATCTCTAATATCTCTGAACAAACCATAATCTTTCCTGTACTGAACAATGGCCTTAGATTTTACTTCTCCGATTCCAGGTAATGCCTCGAGTTCCTTAGCTGAGGCAGTGTTAATATTTATCTTTCCGCTACTGTTTGTGCCTACAGTGCTATTCAAATTGCCTGAATCGTTTGAATCTGATAGAAATACTTGTTTAGCCGGTACAATAATTTCTTCTCCATCTTTCACTTTTCTTGCAAGGTTTATCGCGACAAGATCTGCATCTTCTGTGGGACCACCAGCTTTTTCTATTGCATCTTTTACGATGCTGTTTATAGGAAGCTCATATACATCAGGATTATTAACTGCACCCACTACATAACTGGTAATATAAATAGGTTCTTCCGAATTTTCAATTACTACTTGCTCAGAAGGCACTACCTCCGTCTCTACAAAGTTTTTTCCAATAACCATTCCTATCCCTAGCATAACAACACCCACCAAAACAACTACACTAATCCATTGCTTTAAAGATAAGTCCTTCATCGTGCCTCCTAATTCATATATCTTCCCATATTAATTTTTATACCAGTCAGGTACCTTTGTTTCAATACTCTTTATTTGTTTAGGTTAGAAAATTTCTTAAATATAGATTTTCCTGCGTAGATTGCAGCACTTCCTAATTCCTCTTCTATGCGTAAAAGTTGATTATATTTTTCTACCCTTTCAATTCTACATGGTGCACCACTCTTTAACTGACCTGCATTCATACCAACAGCAAAATCAGCTATAAAAGAATCGGCAGTTTCTCCGGATCTATGTGAAACAACTGAAGTAAACCCTGCACTTTCGCCAAGCTTAATTGCCTGTATCGTCTCTGTAATAGTCCCTATTTGGTTAAGTTTTATCAAAACAGAATTAGAAGCCTGTAATTCTATCCCCCGCTGCAATCTTTTAGGGTTAGTAACATAGATATCATCTCCCACAAGCTGAATTTTTTTACCCAACCGCTTCTCTAATTCTACCCAGCCGTTCCAGTCTTCCTCTTCAAGGCCATCTTCTATAGAAATAAGTGGATAACTATTCGATAAATATTCATAATAATCAATCATCTTTTTTGCTGTCCATTTCTTTCCTTCGTACATATATTTACCCTTTAGGTAAAAAGATGAAGCAGCAGCATCCAACCCTAAATAAACATTTTTGCCTGGCTTATATCCAGCCTCTTCAATGGCTCTCACAATAAATTTTAGTGCCTCTTCACCGTTCTTTAAATGCGGAGCAAATCCTCCCTCATCTCCTACTCCCACACTATAGTTATTTTTTTTCAAGATATCTTTCAAAGTATGATACACTTCCGAACCACATCGGAGCGCCTCTTTAAAACTGAAAGCTCCAACAGGTAAAATCAAAAATTCTTGTATATCCAATCCGGAATCAGCATGTTTTCCTCCATTTAAAATATTAAATTGTGGAACAGGGAGAAGAGCTTCTTTGATTCCGCCAATATATCTGTACAGAGGAATCTCATATTCATTTGCTGTTGCTCTAGCAACTGCCATTGAAACACTAAGCATTGCATTTGCCCCAAGTCTTGCTTTATTCTCTGTGCCATCAAGCTCTATCATTGCTTTATCAATAGCTGCCTGATTTTCTGAAAACATTCCGGTTACTTCTGTGGCAATCGAGCCATTCACATTTTCTACCGCTTCCAATACTCCTTTGCCCTTAAATCGTTTAGGTCCTCCGTCTCGTAATTCCGCAGCTTCATACTTTCCAGTCGAAGCACCAGACGGGACTGCTGCTCGTCCTGAAGCTCCACTTTCAAGCAACACTTCTGTTTCTACAGTTGGATTTCCTCTTGAATCTAAAATTTCTCTTGCAAAAATAGAAACAATTTCACTCATTTCCCCCTCCTTAATATTTATATTTCTTTGCGATCTTTCATTGCCATTGATAATGTCACAGAATCAACAAAATCAATTTCTGTACCCTTCGGAAGACCAGTAGCAATACGTGTAATTCTAATGTCATAAGGTTTCAAAAGTCTTTGAATATAAAGTGCTGTAATGTCTCCATTAAAATTAGGATTTGTTGCAATAATAATTTCTTTTACTTCCCCTTCACTAACACGTTTAACAAGCTCTTTCATTTTCAAGTTTTCCGGAGAAATATGGTTCATCGGATCAATTCTACCATGAAGAACATGGAAAACTCCATCATAATACTTTCCTTTTTCAATAGCAAACAAATCTCTAACTTCCTCCACAACACAAATGACAGAATGATTTCTGTTAGAATCAGCACACACGCTACATCTTTCCTTATCCGTAATATTAAAACATACAGGACATAGATGCATGTTTTCTTTTGCCTTTTGAATTATACTTACAAATTTTTCGACTTCACTCTTATTCTTACTAAGAATATATAGAGATATTCTTTCTGCGCTCTTTGGACCTATACCTGGGAGAGAAGAAATTTCTTTAATAAGATCCTCAATTCTATTAGGAAAATCGCTCATTTAAGTAGCTTAGTTTGGAAAACTTGGCATGTTTCCAGGCATTCCAAGTGCAGCCAATTTCTCCTGAGAAATTTTCTTTGCTTTCCCTTGCGCTTCCTTTACTGCTGCAACGATCATGTCCTCGAGTATTTCTTTATCATCTCTAACAATCACTTCTTCAGAAATATCTATAGAAACAATTCCCAATTTACCTGAAACAACTGCTTTTACAACTCCTCCACCTGCAACACCGGTTACTCTGATTTCTTCCAGTTCTTTATTAATTTCTTCCATTTTTCTTTGTAATTCTTGAGCTTTCTTCATTAATTCATTCATGTTTCTCATTATGTCCATCCTCCTTAACTTGTGCTACATCCGTAACAACTCCATCAAACTCTTCTTTTATCAACTTTACCTCCTCAACATCTTCTGCTTTTTTTATTTCTTCCTTTTTATCAAATATCTTTTCCTCTTTAGGAGAAGCAAAAGAAACTCTGAATTCTTTCAGCAAAACTTTTTTTAATACCCTTTTTAATATGTCAATATTGCCCGGTTTATTCAGCATCTCAATATAAAACTTTTTTTCAGGAATAAGTGTAAGCAAATCCTCCTTAAGTTCAGCAGGCATTACTCTCGTAAGCATTGCAGCTAAAGCTGGGCTTTCTTTCTTTACCTCTCTTACTATCTCATCCCAGTGCCCCCTGACAACGCCCAACGTATCAGATCCCTCTATCGGTACTTTTTCTTCTGGTTTGTTTTTTTCTTCCACTTCGAGCTTTCCATTGATTATGAGTTTTTCCTCTTCACCACTCTCGCTTATCACAGCAGCCTCTTCATCAATACAGGAAAGCGCAGAAAGTTGAATAGGAAAAAATGGATCAGGAAAAAATTTTAGATCATTTAATGCGTTGGCAAAAATAAAAGAAATTTTCACAAGTTTTTTCTCAGAAATATACTTTGCCTGCTCCTTCATTGCCTTTAAAATTTCTTGGTCTCTCCTACCAGTCAAATGCTCAAATCCAAGAATTTTACCCATAATAAGATCCTGAAGATACATGAGAAATTCATTAATAAATACTTTACCATCTTTGCCGCTATCGCCTATCGAGGAAATAATTTGTAATACACCTCCGGAGTCATTGTTAATAATGTTATACAAAAGACTTTTTAACACATCTTCCTCTGGAATTCCTATAAGTGATCGGACATCATTTTCGCTGATTTTGTCAAACATTGTTATAGATTGATCAAGAAAGCTCAAAGCATTGCGTAATGAGCCAGATGAAAAGCGAGCAATAAGCATTGCCCCACCATCCGTAACCTCTGCATTCTCTAGCTCTGCGACTTCTTTTATTTTTCGTACAAGTCCTTCTATCGAGATTGGTTTAAAATAAAAGCGTTCGCATCGCGAGAGGATTGTTGCTGGAAGCTTTTCAGGTGCCGTTGTAGCAAAAACAAAAACCACGTTTTCTGGCGGTTCTTCTAATGTTTTCAACAACGCATTAAATGCCTGCGGAGTAAGCATATGTACTTCATCGATGATATAAACCTTATATTTTGAGGAAACAGAAACATACTTTACTTTCTCTTTCAAATCTCTTATTTCGTTAATACCTCTATTTGAAGCCGCATCAATTTCGATAACATCCAAATTAGTGCCATTGGTAATAGTAAGACATTTCTGGCATTGCATACAGGGTACTGGGGTAGGCCCATTTTCACAATTTAAACCCTTTGCAAAGATTCTAGCAAGAGAGGTTTTACCACTTCCCTTTGGCCCTGCAAAAAGATATGCATGCCCCACTTTATTCTGCCTCAATGCCTCTTGCAGAATTTTTACAACTGTTTTCTGCTCAACCATTTCCTCAAATGTCTGAGGTCTATACTTCCGATAAAGTGCTAGATATTTCATATTTCCATTATAATTAAATTCATAAAAAACTCAATTTAAAAATATGTTCAGAGCATTTATTTGCCATCATTTTTGCCCATATAAATAACTTGAGTGGGATATGCAAAGCTAATGCCTCTTTTTCCAAATTCCTCAACAATTTTAAGATTGAATTCGTTCTGAATATTTACGTATTTTAAATAATCTCTATCAGAGACATAATACACTATTTCAAAATTGAGACTAAAATCGCCGAAAGAAATAAAAGGTGCTCTATCAAATGTAGCATTTTCAATTTCGTCTATAATGGATTTTATTATAATTGGAATTTCTTTAAGCAGCACAAGTGGCGTTTCATAGACTACTCCTATACGGAAAACTACTCTTCTTTGCTTCATTCTTCTGTAATTTCTAACGCCTGTGCCAGTAAGATCTGAATTTGAAACAATAATTTCTTCGCCGCTTAAACTTTTAACTCGTGTCGATTTTAACCCTATTCGATCAACAGTCCCGGAAAAATCTCTGAATGCTATAAAATCGCCTTCCTCAAAAGGTTTGTCAAGAACAATTGTAAAATAACTAAAAAGATCACCTAATACTGATTGAACAGCAAGGGCCACTGCAATGCCCCCAATGCCGAGACCCGTAAGCAGTGTAGATATATTGATGTTTAAATTATTTAAGAGTAGTAAAAAACCAAAAACATACACAATGAATTTGGCAAATTTTGATATTCCTTTTACTGACCTGGCCTTTACGTTGATGCCTTCTTTCTTTATATATTGTCCTGCCACCCAATCTATTGCATTTAAAAGAATATACACCACATACAATACAACAATCACCTTCAATGAAGTAAGACAAAGAACTTTCATACTGTCACTCAAAGTAAGCGCAGAAATGCTTGCGTACAAAACTACTATATAAAACATAGGAATAGATTTTCTAAATAAAATTATAATCAAATCGTCCAGAATGTTTTTTGTCTTTTTTGCTTTCGTTTCTAATCTTTGCAATATAAACTTATCAACCATTTTTATCGCAAACACAGCTACTAGAAAAATCAATAAAACCGAAAAATATTTTGCAATGGTATTATTATAAAATGTAATCTGCAAAAATGTTTTTAACTGTTCCATATAAATTATTTCCTCCTTTGATTATTTTTGCTTAAAATCCGAACCCAACTTATATTATGAATGAATTCGCCTTAAAGTCAACTTGTCAGAATGAAAATTGTTTATCGTTTTGAAATACATTTTACTCTTGACTACAACACTATATTATCATACCATAGATAAAAGGTCTAGGAGGCTATCATGTTGGCTAAAAAATCATTTGCAAGCGATAATAACGCGCCTGTCCACCCACGTATCTTAAAAGCAATAAGAAATGCAAATCAAGGAGACTACGTTGCCTATGGAGATGATCCCTACACTGAAAAAGCTGTAGAAAAATTTAAAGAGCATTTTGGAAAAAATATCGAGGTGTATTTCACGCTTACGGGTACTGGAGCAAATGTACTTGGATTAAAAGCCGTTACTAACTCATTCAATTCCATTATTACAGCAGAAACAGCACATATAAACACGGATGAGTGCGGAGCTCCTGAGAAATTCACGGGATGTAAGCTCATCGCTATTCCAACCACAAACGGAAAAATCACAGTAGCTGAAATAAAAAAACTTATGCACGGAATAGACGATGCTCACCATTCGCAACCAAGGGTTGTGTCAATTACTCAAAGCACCGAAATGGGCACTGTATATAAGAAAAAAGAGATTGAAGAGATAGCAAACTTTACCCATAAACACAATATGCTTCTTCATATGGATGGCGCAAGAATTGCAAATGCAGCAGCTTCGTTGAATATGAGTTTTAGAAAGTTTACAACAGATACAGGTGTGGACATTCTTTCCTTTGGTGGCACAAAAAACGGCATGCTGCTCGGTGAAGCAGTTCTCTTCTTTAATAAAGAAATATCGGAAAATTTTAAATTCATAAGAAAACAAGGAGCACAACTTTTTTCTAAAATGCGCTATATCTCTGCGCAATTTATAGAATACTTGTCCAATGCCCTCTGGCTAAAGAATGCAACTCGCGCAAATGAGATGGCAAAGATTTTAGAAAAAGAAATAAGAAAAATAGATAAAATAAAAATCACTCAACCAGTTGAAGCAAATGGAATTTTTGCTATTATACCCAAAAAATATATTTCCAGTCTACAGAAAAAATCCTTTTTCTACGTATGGAATGAAGAAAGAGGAGAAATAAGATGGATGACTTCCTTTAATACAACCAAAGCAGATGTACATAACTTTGTAGCAAGTATAAAAGAAATATTGAGAAAGTAGCCAAAAAAATCCCTATAAAAAATTTACTTTAAAAAAGGGTACTGAAAAAACAGAAAGAAGAATAAGAAATGAAAAAAAATAATATCGGGTTCGTATTTCTTATACTTATAACTATCTTTTTAACTGCAGATCAAGCGGCACTAATTCCTAACTATCTTCTGATTGAAAAAGAATTTGGGATAACACATGCTCAAATGGGAATTGTAAGTTCGGTTTTCATCATAATTGGAGCACTGGCAACTCTACTATGGGGATATTTAACAGACAAATATTCACGGAAAAAGCTCCTTCTAATAGGAACTTTAATGGGCGAGATTCCTTGTTTTCTAACCGCATTTGTAAATAATTATGCTCAGCTCTTTACCATAAGGGCAGCAACAGGTTTGGGGATTGGCATGATACTACCAGTGTCTTTGTCTTTGCTTGGCGATTATTTTCCTTCTAAAGAGAGAGGGAAGGGGAATGGGTGGCTCCTATTTGCAACCGGGGTTGGATATCTATTTGGGGCAGGCATAGCCGGGATCATCGGGCCAAGATTCAATTGGAGATACGCCTTTATTATTATCTCCATACCAAATCTCTTCTTACTTCCTTTGTTCTACCGTTTTGTGAAAGAACCAAAAAGAGGGGAAGGGGAAGCAGAAGTTAAAGAGCTGTTAGAATCGGGAGCCATTTATGACTATACGGCAAAATTATCTGATTTTAAAAAAGCTATAACTATAAAAACGAATCTCTTTTTAAACCTACAGAGTTTCTTTGGATGCTTGCCATTCGGGATACTTTCAAGCTGGGTTATAACATTTTTTGCACAAGAAAAAGAATTTTCCGTTACACTGGCTACCGCACTTATGATGAGCTTTATTGGAATAAGAGTAGTTGGAAATGTTATGGGAGGATATTTAGGCGATTATTTGTGCAAAAAAAGAATTGTATACCGTACAATACTCTGTATATTTTCAATTCTTTTAGGTATACCGTTCATTATTGGCGCTATAAAATATCAAACTCCCTCTCCCCCTGTTTTTTACCAGACTTTACCAATCTTTTTTATTGGAAGTCTCGGAGCAATTATTCCATCTATAGCCAGTCCTAATGCCAGAGCTATTCTTTTAGATACAAATGTACCTGAAAATCGCGGAACAATTTTTTCTGTTGCCAATCTTACAGATATCATAGGGGGAGGTATTGGCCCTTTCATTGGAGGAATTCTCGCCGATAGATACGGCTTTTCCTCCACACTTATTATCGCCACCCTTTTCTGGATACCATGTGCTATACTTTGGATTCCGCTACTAAGAACAGTTCCTTTAGATATGGATATCGTAAAGAAAAAAATGAAAGAGCGCTCAAATCTCCTTAGATTGTAAAGATCTTTTTATAATTGTCTCTCAAGAATAAGTCCATAGTAATCTCAGTTTTTTGTATATCTTCAAATTTTAAGTTAGGCAAGTTATTAAAATAGAGTGTGCGGCAAAGAAAGATAAACTGCTATAAAAATAAAAGATAAGTTTTATTTCTGAAAAATTTTTTCCAACCAAATATCAAGGAATATTATACTAGCACTAATTACTGCAACAATAGCCCCCCAAAATAGTGCAAAATCAACAAAAAAAGATTCAGGAAACATCCGTATTAATACTGCATTTTCGGGAAGAAGCCAAAAATCATTTCTAAAAAGAATTTTATGAAACAGCGTAAAAGTACCATTAAAATTCATGACAATCATAGTACTAATAAATAATACAAAAATTAAATTGCCAACTGCAGCACGTTGGAAAAGAATTTTTCTACTCTTCAATAATAAAATAAGAATAAAGCTAACAATAAACAAAGCGAATAAAATAGACAACGCCATTTGCATAACATTTTTTACATCTTGCATATGAATAATTTCCTTTCTGGAAAAAAAATTCTCAATAACATTTCCATTTTCATCGGTTATATAAAGGGTTCCTTTTCTGAAAAAGTATTGAACAATTTGGCTTGAATAGCTTACATATTGAAAGTTTGATAATTCCGAGGAAGATGATATATTTTGCTTTTCAAACTCATAAGAATAAAAATGTCTGCTAAACAAAAGAGAAAAAAAGCTTGCGAGAATAATAATAATGGCAATCGAAATAATTCCTACAAATTTTAAAAATTTCATTTAAGTATCTCTCTCAATAATACAATTGCGCCACGTTTGCTAAGGGGACTGTTTCTATTTCCGCACTTTGGAGAAAAAATGCAAGAAGGGCACCCTGTTTTGCAAGAACAAGTTAAAACTGTTTTATATGCAGCAGTAAACAGTTCTTCAGCGCGTTCAAAACCTTTTTCAGCAAGACCAACGCCTCCCTCTGCTCCATCATACACAAATATTGTTGCTTTACCAGTATCTGGATGAAGAGAATGAGAAACTCCTCCAACATCATTTCTATCACACATAACAACTATCGGCATCATTGCAACAAGTAAATGCTCAACAGCATGAATAGTGCCTAAAATGTCTTCTTCCGTCTCCTTAATAAGCTTTTCAAGAGATAAATTTAATGTAAACCAAAATGCTTTTGTAGTAAAAGTCATCATGGGAAGCTTCAGCTCTTCTTCGCCTATTTTTCTATCCGTACCATATTGCTTCTTCATAAAACCAATTGTCGCTTCACTAACCAAAACATCGCCAAAATACATATCTAAACCATGAAACTTTTCTTTCTTATTCATACCTTTGATATCTATCCTATGAATGGTAAGAGAATCTGTATAGTAGTTTAAATTAGTCTTTGAAAGAAGCGCGTATTTATCCTGTAAATTAAGTTCATGCACAAAATATGGATCAGCAAGGTGAAAGTAAATTGCCCCTTTAAAAACTTCCTCAACGGCTCTTCTCATAGAAACTATCTCAAGCACTTCGTTAGTTTCTTCGCTTATGAGCATAATATCCTGACCACTACCACCCCTGATATGTACTTTAGCAGCAGGGTAATCTCTTAAAGCATAGTAAAATTTATATCCTCTTCGCTCTAAAACTTCTTGACGAGAGAGAGTGCTTAAACTGTCCTTCAAGTTTCTCCCAAAGTATTCGAAGTCTATAGTGTCATTGATCGGCATTTCATAAGAAGCACATTTAATATGAGGAGTAAGAATGTGAGGATTATCCGGGTTAATTGCAATACTTTCAAAGCTTTCTCTGAAAAGGTAATCCGGATCTTTAACAAAATATTGATCGAGTGGATTTACTCCTGCAATAAAAATTGTAACAGATTCACTGTTCCTACCCGAACGCCCCGATTCCTGAAAAACACTAGAAATTGTTCCGGGATAACCAATAATAATAGTCACATCAAGATCTCCGATGTCTATGCCTAACTCAAGCGCATTTGTAGTAATAATGATTTTAATTTCGCCATTTCGTAGTTTCTCTTCAATGTCATTTCTCAATTTCTTCAAGTAACCCGCTCTATATGACGAAATAAGGCTCCTATCAGTAGTATTTACTTTGCTCAAAAGGTCTTTCGTTACCATTTCAACGCCTCGTCTTGACCGTGCAAAAACAATAGTTCGCAGATTGTTTTTTAAAAGTTCTTCCATAATCCAAGCTGCTTCTTTGTAAATACTCCTTTTTAAGTTTGTTTTAGCATCAATGCAAAGTGGGTCAAAAATAATAAAGTATTTTTTAAAAGGAGCCGCAGTTAAAAATCCCACCTTTCGTACTCGCTCCCCTATAAGCTTAAACGCAAATTCCTCCGGATTTTGAAGCGTCGCAGATGATAAGATAAACTGAGGAAAACTTCCATAGTAATGAGAAATACGCCTTAACCTCCTCATTACTTCACTCATATGTGAACCCAAAATTCCCCTATAATAATGAGCTTCATCGATTACAACAAATTTTAGTCGAGAAAAAAATTTGCTCCAGTTCGTATGATATGGCAAAATGCCAACATGAAGTATGTCAGGATTTGTAAGGAGAATGCAAGCTCTTTTCTTTAAAAAATTTCTTTCAGAAAAAGGCGTATCTCCATCATAAGCCCCAAGTATAATATCTTCATTGACAAGTATGTCGTTAATCTTTTTAAGCTGGTCATGTGCCAATGCTTTTGTAGGATAAATATAAAGAGCAGTGCTGCTTTTATTTTTCAGAAGATAATCTAGCACTGGCAGATTAAAGGACAGTGTTTTGCCGGTTGCTGTACCAGTTGTAATAATAACATTTTCTCCGTTTTTAATAGAATTTATTGTCTTAATCTGGTGAGGAAAAAGCGATAATATACCCTGCTGTAAGAGATATTGCCGAAGAGTGTCATGCAAAAAATCTGGAATAGAAAGCAAATCAAAAGACTTGCCTGGAACTTCAAATATCCTTACAAATTGATTGTAGTAGTTCTTATTTTTCTTAAGTTCTTCAATAATATATTTAATCATATTTAATAAAAATAGAGGGAAATACTCCCTCTATTTTCTACTTCATCGCTACTTTCTTCTTTCTTAGAGGGCGGAAGATCTCCTCTTCTATTTTTTCGTTTCCCGCTTTTTTGTCTTTCTCTTTTTTTTAGTTGTTTTACCAATATCTTTAGGTTTTTCTGGAGTCTTTCTCTTTTTTTTAGTTGTTTTACCAATATCTTTAGGTTTCTCTGGAGTCTTTCTCTTTTTTCCCATATCCTTTTTTTCCATTACCGGTCCAACTTGCTTAGTTTTTTCCTTCACTTCTTTTTCAATACCATCTAATTTTTCTAGAATGTCTCGAACTTCAGTTTTGGTCTTTTCTGATAATTTTTCTTTCCTGTACAAAAAATAGATCTTTTCTCCCAACTCTATAAATTTGCCTCTTTTAGAGGAATTGAGTGAAGCAATTTCAGCTTTAATTTTTGCAGTCTTTCCAAACCAAGCAGCCTTTTCACTGGCTTCCTGCGCACCTTTTTTTACTTTTTCCCAAAATTCATCCATTATAACACCTCCTCTTTTAAAGTAATTAGAAATTTATAACTTTTTACAATCTGCTAATATCTTACCAATATCGTAAAAATCTTCACATTTTAGGCTGGCTCCACCTACAAGTCCTCCGTCAATTTCGTCTAATATAGCAAATTCTCTAAAGTTCTTGGGTTTTATGCTTCCACCATAAAGAATTGTCGTATTCTCCCCCATACCTCTACCGAACAAGTCATCCAGAATAGACCTTATAAATTTATGTATATCAGCTGCTTCATCCGGACTTGCAGTAACTCCCGCACCAATTGCCCATACAGGTTCATATGCAACAATAATACGATCAAGAACTTCCCTAGAAATGCCATCAAGAGCTATTCTAATTTCTTTGTTGATAACTTCCTCTGTTCTTCCAGCATCCCTCTCTTCAATTTTTTCTCCCACACAAAGTATCGCATCCATCCCATTTTCAACCACCGAACGAATTTTCTTTTTTATAAGTTCATCTGGTTCCTTAAAAATGTTCCTGCGCTCGGAATGCCCTACAATCACATACCTAGCCCCTGCTTCCTTAAGCATTATTGGAGAAATTTCTCCAGTAAAAGCTCCTTCCTTTTCAAAATAGACATTTTGCCCACCGACACTTATATTGGTGCCCTTTAATAATTCGCTTATAAAATAAAGAGCTGTAAAGGAAGGAAAAATAATTACATTAAGCGGTAATCCAGCAAATTTTTCCTTTAGGCACACAGCAATCTCTTTGCTCGCCTTAATAGTTTTGTGCATCTTCCAATTTCCTGCAAGAATAATGTCTCTCATTTCATATTCCTAAATCTTCTTTCGTAAATGCATCTGGCAGTATCTGATCAAGTAATGCTTCTTTCACCTTGCCATCAATATTTATTGCATAAATTTTAAGGTTAGGAGCAAATTCCGATAATACTTGCCGACATATACCACACGGCATCACAGGTTTTTTAGTATCGGTTGCAATAGCAATAGATAAAAATTCTTTTTCACCTTCGCTCACTGCTGTAAACAATGCGACTCTTTCTGCGCAAACACTTGCGCCATAGCTTGAGTTCTCTATATTGCATCCACTATATACTTTCCCATTTTTTGCGAGTATCGCCGCCCCTACTTTAAAATGAGAATAAGGAGCATAAGCATTATTTCGTGCTTTAATAGCCATTTTCAGTAATTCGTCCCTGTTCATTGAATTTCTTAACCTCCTGGTTTTAGAATTACTTTCACTTTAAGGATTCTTCTCCCTCTGATTTTACTCACAATTAATTTAAAACCGTCAAAATTCACTTCTTCCCCGGGATGAGGCAACCTTCCCAACCTTTCTAATATAATACCACCAATTGTATCTGCCTCTCCGCTAGGCAAATTCTTTCCAAAAAACTCATTAAATTCATCAATACCCATTGTACCTGATGCAAGATATGCGTTTTCTCCAATTTTTTGAAAGATTTCTTCGCCTTTTTCGTGTTCATCCTGGATCTCTCCTACAATTTCCTCTAACAAATCCTCCATTGTAACAATACCGGAGATGCCACCATATTCATCAAAGACAAGAGCTATCTGTATTTTTTTAGTTTGCATCTCTCTAAAAAGCTCGTCCACACACTTTGTCTCTGGCACAA
The DNA here is from genome assembly GCA_034717215.1 of Caldisericota bacterium. NCBI lineage: Bacteria > Pseudomonadati > Caldisericota > Caldisericota bacterium. The sequence continues at coordinate 8,504 of JAYELD010000020.1, read as the reverse complement.
AATACGCTTCTCTCGCTATATTCTCAAGGTCAATTTCAGATTTTCCACTTGCAAACAGTTTAAAAAGATCCTTTACATATAAAACACCTATAATTTCATCCATTTTTTCTGCATATACGGGAATTCTCGAGTGATTACTTTGCACAACTACATCCAAAATATGCTCCCGATTAGCATCTACAGGGAGAGCTATAACATCAACCCTTGGTATCATCACTTCTCGTACATGCGTGTCGCCAAACTCAAAAATACTAAAAATCATTTCCTCTTCGTTTTTTTTAATTATTCCTTCTTCTTTACTGAGATGCAGCATATCAAGAACCTCAGTATGATCAACAAATACTTTTTGCTTCTCATGTTTTATGCCAAAAAGTACAAGAAATCCTTTTGAAACTACAGACAAAAACCAGGCAAAAGGGAAAAAAAGATACCAAAAAAATAAAAAAGGAGAATAAAATGTTATAGATACCTTTTCAGGATGATAAGAGGAAATGCTTTTGGGAATCATCTCGCCAAACAGTACAATAATAACTGTCATACCTACAGTAGTAATGGCAATTGCTGAAGATTGGGGAAGTTGTCTTGCCGCAGCAAAAGAAACACTCAAATAAGCAGCTAAAACTGAAGCAAGAATATTTACAAAGTTATTCCCAAGTACAATAGACCCTATAAACTTTTCTGGCTTTTTCTTCAATTCCAAAATCTTTTTAGCTACAGCAGATCCACGTAAAGCCATAGATTCAAGTTTAATTCTCGATGCGGAAAAAAGAGCAGCCTCTATTCCAGAAAAAAATGCAGAAAAGATCAACAATAAGATTAAGGCCAAAAGATAATAAATCCAACTCGATAATTCCATCAATGCCCAGCCTCCTTTATAAAATTCCACCGTGGAATACTCTTGAATATTTCTTCTTCTTTCTTTTCCATAAGTAATTGATCTTCTTTCCTAATATGATCATAGCCCAACAAATGCAAAAAACCATGGATCAAAAGAAATGTAATATGATCAACAAAATTATTACCATACTTGTTTGCCTCTTCTGATGCAACAATTGGGCAAATTACAACATCACCAATAATCTTCTCATCTGCTACAACATCCAGAAACGAGAAAGAAATAACATTTGTCGTTTTATTACTTTTTCTAAAACGTTTGTTTATATTTCTTATTCTCTTTTTCCCCACAAACGATATGCTAACAATACCGTCTCTGTAGTTTACAAGCTCGCCAATACGCTTGACCAATTTCTCTAACTTCTTTATATCAATAATATACTTTTGAGTGTAATTAATCATTTCCACTTTCATCGCTCTCCGGATAACTCTCCCTTGTATGAAATAAAGAAAGTAACGTTCCTACAAACGAATCTTTAATTTCTGCTAAATCTTTATACGTAATGTCTGATTCATTTAATTGACCGTCACTGATTCTACTTTTTATAATAGAATTTACCATCTCTTCAATTTTGTTAAAATCAGGATTTGAAACAGTATGTCCAACTGCTTCTACGGCATCTGCAAGCATAACAATAGCTGTTTCCTTATTTTGAGGAAGAGGCCCTGGATAACGAAAATCGCTTTTTTGTACTGCGCCATTACTCTCTTTGGATTTATGATAAAAGTAGGACACGACAGTGGTTCCATGGTGTGTCGCAATAAAATCGATTATTTCCTGGGGTAAACGGGATTTTTTCGCCAGATGTATACCGTCCTTAACATGATTGATAATGACAGTTTTACTAAGATTTGGAGTAAGTTCATCATGTATGTTTGGGATCGCTTGTTGGTTTTCTGTAAAAAAATAAGGGTGAAACATCTTTCCGATATCATGATAGTATGCGCCAACTCTTGCAAGCAGCGCATTTGCCCCAATTTTTTCAGCAGCCGAAGAAGCAAGATTAGAAACAATCATGCTGTGCTGATACGTGCCCGGGGCTTTAATAAGCAACTCTCTTAGTAAAGGAGCTCCTGTATCTCCTAATTCTAATAACCTTAGTGTAGTTGCCTCATTAAACAGATGGTCCATAACAAAAACCATTCCCAATGCAACAATAGAACCTCCCAAAAAATTTATAAAACCAAAAGATATGTTTAATCCAATTTGTTTAAAAACAAGCTTGGAAGACAAGCCCATAAATAAGGCAATGAAGGACATAGACAGGCCTCCAACAATGCCTGCATAAAGAAATGTAATCGTTTTCGCCATTTTACGAAGCAAAAACATAGAAATTATGGACGAAACTATAACAGCAAACATGATAGGAGATCTTAAATCTAAAGGAAATGAAAGTAAAAAAGAAAAAGCAAGAGTAACAGTTAAGGCAGTAGTGAAATCAAAGAAAGCAAAAACAAGCATAGCAAGTAAAGGAATAGGAACAAGGTACGGAGAAATATTGTCTAAGAATATCGATACGATATAAACAATACTAATGATAATTGTAAATTCCGCAGTTTTTTTCACAATATTGCCAGGATTAACAACAACGGATCTTTTAATTGCGATAAAGGAAAGAAGTAAAAAAATGCAAGTAAAAGCAAAAATACTAAGCACTACTTTCCAATCATCCCCTGTACGAATCACCCCAAGAGCCTCTAATACTTTTATTTTATCAGCCGTAATTTTCTCTCCTTCTCTCACTACTACATCTCCCTTTACAATCGTAATGACGACAGGAGACACTGCATTTTTTACTTTTTTAATCTCTCTTTCGGTAGCTTCTTTATCATATATTAAATTAGGCTGAATAGTATGATTTAATGCATAGATCAAAAGCTCTTTCTCCTCTTCTTCTAAGTCTAACTCGGCAATTGTTTCTAATCCCATTTTGGTAGCTTGAGAAATTTTATCGCTCCTCACTCCAGTCAACATCAACTTATACACGATGCCTTCCAAAGTTTTGCGCAACTGCTCTATTCTTCCAATTGGTTCATGCAAGAAAAAATCAGCAATCTGGGTATTATTTGTTAAGAGATCAAGTAATTTTTCTCTTTTCAATATCTCATCATCTTTGCTCGACAAAATTGATGTTAAAGAATCAAAAAAATTATTTATGCTAGAAAAAACCTCATCTTCTTTGCTTCTATCAAGAAGATACACCGGAGAAACAGATTCTAACATCTTTTCTTGTAGTTCTTCAGTTTTAGCAACATCAATGTACGATACATCTCTATTAGCTATAATTTCATGAGGGCTTACATCGCCTTCTTTGAGGTTAAGCTTTGCCGGAAAATAGGAATAGAACATCGGTACAATAATGATAATGGCAAGAAAAATTACTAAGATAATAGGAACTATATTGCTCTTAAAATACAAAATGAAATTACGAATAATATTTTTCTCAGTAAAAATATTATAAGAAAAACGGCTATTCCTTGTCATGTTCTATCCTCTCGTATGCATTAATAATTCTCTGCACAAGTTTGTGCCGTACAACATCTTCACTTGTAAGATAATTAAAGCTAACACCCTCAATCTCTTTCAATATCCTTTTTATTTTATGTAAACCAGATTCGCTGTGTACAAAATCAAGATCGCTTTGAGTTATATCTCCTGTTATGACCATCTTAGATCCAGCCCCAAGCCTTGTGAGAAACATTTTCATTTGCAATGGTGTTGTATTCTGAGCTTCATCTAAAATAACAAAAGCATTATTTAACGTTCTCCCCCGCATATAAGCTAGCGGTGCAATCTCTATTGTTTTATTTTCAATAAACTTATATACTTTTTCTTGCCCTAATAAATCGTACAAGGCATCATATATTGGTCTAAAGTAAGGATCTACTTTTTGCTGTATATCTCCAGGGAGAAAACCTAATTTTTCACCCGCCTCGATTACGGGACGAGTCAAAACAATACGCATTACCCTACCTGTTAAAAGATATTTTACAGCAATAGCCACAGAAAGATACGTCTTTCCCGTCCCAGCCGGGCCAATAACAAATGTAATATCGCTTTTTTCCACCGCCTGTACAAAATTTCTCTGCCCAAAAGTTTTAGGAATAACGTTTCTTCCCTTAATATCTGCAATAATAACAGTTTCCGGAAGATTTTGAAGAAAGCTTTTACCCTGGGAATGTTTTATTGCATAGATAATTTCATCCACTGAGAAGTTATAATGTTTTTTTACCATATTCTCAATTTGTTGAAGAACTTTTTTAGCAATATGGACATTTCTTTCTTCCCCTATAAGATGTATCACTTCGTCTCGCAAAATAATATCAATGCCAAGCTCATTCTCAATTGCTTTGACATTTTCATCTAATACTCCAAATATCATCTGAGCATCTTTCTTATTTCTTATATCTACTATATCTTCTACTGCGCTTTTAACTTTTTCTTTCATTATCCATTATGATACTATATTATTTAGCTTTTTCAAATTTTATCACCTGTTCAAAACATTCCTTAAAAAATTTACTCGTCGTTATCTGAAGTTTTAGAAAATTATTTCTTGCTTTCAATGAGTTTTTTTAATTCATCTCTAAAAGCAGAATAGAGGTGCTCCTCTTTTACAATTCTTACTGCTTTGCCTTTTCTAAATATTACTCCACTTTTCTTGCCTCCAGCAAGGCCAATATCAGCATCAGCTGCCTCTCCAGGGCCATTTACCACACATCCCATAATAGCAACCCTTACAGGGATATCAACCTCTTTAAATTCCTCTTTTACTTGTTTTACAATTTCAAAAAGATTGATCTCACATCGCCCACAGGTTGGACAAGATACAATTTCTAATCCTCCCTTTCTTAAACGGAGACTCCTGAGTAAAGTTATTCCAGCTTTTATTTCTTCAACTGGATCTGCTGTGATAGAATATCTGATAGTGTCACCAATACCCTCCATTAAAAGATATCCAATTCCAACGCTACTCTTCACCAGCGATTCTTCTTTTGGCCCAGCTTCTGTTATGCCGATATGCAAGGGATATCGAACAAGTTTAGCAATTTTTTCATTTGCCCTAACCGTTAGTATTATATCAGATGTTTTAATGGACACTATAATATTGCTAAAATTAATGCTCTCAAGTATCTTTATTTCGTCCAATGTATTTTTTACAAGTGCCTCAATAGGATTATCTGGCTTTTTTTTAAATGAACCAAGATTTGTACCAACACGAATAGGAATATTCCGCTTCTTCGCCCTAAGTGCAATTTTTTTAATCCACTCTTCGTCCTGAATGTTGGAAGGATTTAAACGTAATTTATCCGCTCCTTGCTTGATTGATTCCATCGCAATCAATGGGTCAAAATGAACATCAGCAATAAGTGGAATATGTATTTTACTTTTAATTTTTGAAAGCGCCTCCGCAGATTCGATATCTGGCACTGCTACGCGCACGAGATCACAACCTTCTTCTTCCAGACGCAATATTTGATTCACTGTTGATACAATATCTCTTGTATCTGTTTTAGTCATAGACTGGACAAGAATGGGGTTCCCTCCACCAATTGTCCTGTTCCCTATATTAACAGGAATTGATTTTGATCTCATCTGCTTATTAGACGTATAATATCATTGATGCTGACTAAAAACATGATACCTAAAATAACTATAAATCCTGCACCTTGAACAGAAAGCTGTTTTTCAGGTGGAACAGGTTTGTGAGTTATTGCTTCCCACAGTATGAGAATAATCCAACTTCCATCAAGAGCAGGTATTGGAAGAAGATTTGTAAAACCTATTGCAATACTGATAAACGCAGAAAACCAGAGTAAACTTGCAAAACCACCACTCGCAGCCCGGCCTGTCATTGCTGCAATACCAATAGGGCCAGCAACAGACGAAATTCCCTTCATGGTAAAAAGTAGTGGAATAGAAACAATCATCTGATGAAGCAATTTCCCAGTCCAAACAACACCTTCCCACAAAGCTCTGAATGGAGAGTATTTTTCAGTTGACGAATAAACTCCAATGACCCATGCATTTGAAATAGGGTCTTTTTCAGGTATTATAGTCAATGAAATCTTTTCATCTTTTCTTTCAACCATAACCTGTAATGCTCTTCCATCACTCGCACGAATAATATCCGTCATTTCTTCCCAGGAGTCAATGTACTCACCATCTATTTCGATAATTTTGTCTCCTTGTTGCATGCCTGCTACATATGCAGGACTTTCTGCCATCACAGAAGAAATTGTTGTAGTGCGAATAAACGGATTGCCAAAAGAAGCAAAAACAATAGCAAATATAATAATTGCAAAAATAAAATTCATTCCAGGCCCCATAAAAATAGAAATAAACCTTTGCCACAACGTTTTTGTATAGAACCCATCAGGAGCATCAAGATTATCATCCATTCCTCGAAGCTTTGCATAGCCTAAGATAGGAATAACTCCTATTTTATAAAGAGTCCCACCCATTTTTTTCTTCATAATTGCTGGGCCAAATCCTATACTAAATTCTTCAACAGCAATACCAGATTTTTTAGCAGCAAAAAAATGTCCAAATTCATGAACAAGAGCAATTATGCTGATTATAATTATACCATACACAATTTGTAAAGCTAAATTCATCTCACACTCCTTTTAATCATCTCTTCACATAACAGTATACCTTCATTATAAACTTCTACAACATCAGACACTGAATCAATTTTTTTATAGGTAAATTGGCTTAAACCTTTCTCTAAAAGACGTGGGATGTCAGAAAAGCTTATCATTTCTTTAAGAAAGGCGTCAACCAAAACCTTATCTATAGCAATGAGAAGAGGTAAAAAATTGCCGCCACGCTTCCCATACTCCAATGCAGCCAAAAACCCTGGAAATTTATTGTCATTTAACGAATAAAATGTAAGTTTCTCTACTTTTTCAAGATCTAACCTAGATTCAGGAAAAGAATTTATAGCTCTTTCAGGGTAGGTAATTGCGTACTGCAAAGGAAAATACATCAGAGGAGTACTCATAAGCGCTTTCATATTCCCATCTACAAACTCTATCATTGAATGAATTATGCTCTCTCTATGCACAATTACTTCAATTTTTTCATAATCTATACCGAAGAAGAAATGAGATTCTATCACTTCAAATGCCTTATTAATAAGTGTTGCAGAATCTACTGTGATTTTTTTGCCCATTCGCCAGTTAGGGTGACGAAGAGCATCAGAGGGCGTAATCTTATCAAATGTAGTAATATCCCGTTCCCAAAAAGGTCCACCAGAGGCTGTAACTATAAATCTCTTCACTGCGTTCTTTTTTTCCCCAATAAGGCATTGAAATAAAGCAGACAGCTCACTATCTACAGGGATAATATATTTTTGCCTATTCGGAGAAAATATTATTTCCCCTCCAGCAATAATTGACTCTTTATTAGCAATTGCCACATATTTTTCATTACTCAGCAAAAGGTCAATTGATTTAAGAGCAGCTATATCAGAAGAAAGAAACAAAGTAAGGTCAGTCTCCACATCTAAAACAACTTCTTCCAAATCTTTTTCAACATCAAAAATATATTTACCTGGAAATTCTTTTTTGATGATCTCAAGATAATTTTCTCTCATCCCTACATACCGAGGATCAAAATCCTTTATCTGATTCAGCATTACATCAACATTTTGAAAACCGGTTATCCCAATAACTTTATAGTAATTACCAAGCTTTTTTATTACTTCCAGGGCTTCCTTGCCCAAAGATCCCGTCGAACCAACTATAAAGATATTTTTCACTTTAATGCACCGTATTTTCGTGTTCTTGTTGAAAACTCCCGCAAAATTTGCAAATATTCCTTTTCAGTAAAATCGGGCCACAACGTATCAGTAAAAACCAGCTCTGAGTACGCAGATTGGTACAAAAGAAAATTGCTCAACCTCTTTTCACCTCCTGTCCTTATAATAAGGTCTGGGTCAGGCTGATCTTTAGTATATAAAAATTGCTTAAATGTTTCTTCTGTAATTTCATGTGTTGTTCCTAAAAGAAGCAATTTTTCTACCACTTGAACAATTTCCCTTCTACTGCCATAGTTAAGAGCGATATTTAAGACTATTCTATTGTTGTTCTGCGTTGTCTTAGCTGCAAATTGCACCATATTTTTGACAAACAGAGGAAGAGGATCTATATCACCTATAAAATTAATTTTTACGCCATTTTCGTGCAATTCTGGAATATATGTGTTTATAGAATCCACTAATAAATGAAATAAAAAATTCACCTCTTTTGTGCCTCGCTTCCAATTTTCAGTAGAAAACGTAAAAAGAGTAAGAAATTTTATTCCATAATTTGCTGATATTTTAGTAATAATTCGAACTGACTTTACGCCATTTTTATGCCCTTCTGTTCGATTAAGCCCCCTCTCTTCAGCCCAACGACCATTCCCATCCATAATAATTGCTACATGGTCAGGAACAGGGTTTTCTTCGCTCATCAAACTTCGAGAATTTCCTCTTCTTTCCTCATTAGGTGTCCATTTACAATTTTGATATATTTATCTGTAAATTCCTGTACTTTCTCCTGCATCCTATATCGATCATCTTCAGATATTTCCTTGTCTTTTTCCCAACTCTTAACTTTAT
>JAYELD010000019.1 GCA_034717215.1 Caldisericota bacterium | reverse complement strand
GTACGGTATAAAAATTACGCCTTTGTATGTAAGATTTGGTGACGACATGTTTAGAGAACGTGTGGATATAAAAGATGAGGATTTTTATAAGCGTATAAGAGCAGGAGAGCTGCCATATACTACACAACCAGCTGCTACTGATTTTATTGCGGTTTATAAGCCACTTATTGAGGAAGGGTACTCAATCATTTCTCCTCTGATTTCTTCTGAGCTAAGTGGTGCTGTGAATGCCGCAAATGCAGCTAAAAAATCATTAGGAGATCCAGATATCCATATTTTTGATGCTAAGTTTACGACATTAGGTTTGGGATATCAAATAGTGGAAATTGCAGAAAGATTGTATGACCAAGAGATGACTAAGGATGAAGTAATTCAGGAGATGTCATCAATACGGGATAGGATGTACAACTTTTTTGTTGTCGGAGATCTGTATTTCCTTGCGAGACTGGGACGAATTAAGAAAACAGAAGCAGTTTTAGGGTCAATGATAAAAATAAAGCCACTTCTTTATATGCGAGATGGGGCTATAGATACTCTGGAGAAACCTCGCACGATGAAAAAGGCAAAAGCAAGGATGATTGAAATTGCAAAACAGATTATAACGGAAAAGGAGTTGAAGCATATGGCAATCATTTGGGGCGATAATAAGGAAAAAGCTGAAGAATACAGAGATGTATGTGCAAAAGAATTTAACAAAGAGGTTTCTATGACTCGTTTAGGGCCTGTTATTGCATCGCATACCGGACCGGATATTTTATCTCTTCAGTTTAGCACTGAAAGGTGATGTAAATAGAGCTATCAGCGAATATGTTATAGGCAAGACTTGTTATTGTTTTTTATCTCGAGGAGATTTATACATAGGGAAAGATAATGTAAATTCTGTGCCTTTGCTTAATTCGCTTTTTACCTCTACTTTGCCATTATGTGCATATATTAGTTCTTTTATAATTGTAAGTCCAATTCCTAAGCCGCCGGTTGTTCTTGAACGTGATTTTTCTCCTCTGTAGAATCTGTCGAATATGTATGGCAGTTCTTGTTCTGGCATACCTTTTCCTGTGTCTTTAATTGAAATTATGGCATTTGTTCCTTCTCGAAAACTTTTGATATAAATACCACCTCTATCCGTGTATTTTATTGCATTATCTAAAAGGTTTAGAAGGATTTCTTTCATTCTTTTTTTGTCTGCATTTATGTAAATAGGTTTGCTGCTTTTATTTATCTTGATGAATAGATTTTTTTTGTTTGCTTCTATCCTAATCGTTTCCGATGCTTCTATTATGAAGTCATTTAGATTTATTTTTTCAAGGTTTAATTTATATTTTTTGCTGTCTAATAAAGAAAGAATGGAAAGTTCATTTAACATACTCTCCATCCGCTCTACTTCACCTTTAATAATTTTAAGTGATTTTTCTTTTTCTTTTTTTGTAAAATCCTTATTGTCCAGCGTTTCTAAGTAGCCGTTAATGACTGTTAAGGGTGTTCTTAGGTCGTGAGATACATTTTGCACAAGTGTTTTTCGCATCTTTTCAATTTCAGATAGATGTTCTGCCATATGGTCTAATGCTCTTGCAAGCAGTCCCATTTCATCATTTGTTTTTGCATTTATGCGCGCAGAATAGTCTCCCTTTTCTAACTTTTTTGAGAATTTTACCATTTTCTTGATTGGGTTTACTGTAAGTTGAGAAACAAAAAATGCGAGGGCTGAACCTATTAAAATAGAAATTGCACCTACCCAGAGGAGAACAAATTTCATGTTGTTAAGAAATTTCTCTCCGAAAGGCTTCATAAACATTTTGAATCCTTCTGGGGTTTGGAGTACGATAATCTGATTGAAATTTTTACCAATGTAGAGCCTGATAAAAAATACCGAAAAAAAAATTACTACAATTATTAAAAAAATGTAAGTTAATATAAGTTTTACCTTAAAGCTCATCTATTTTTCTCCTTTAAATTTGTATCCTGCACCGTATATAGACTCTATGTATTCTGGGTGTTTGGGATCGTCTTTCAATTTTTTACGTATGTTTTTAATGTAAGCATCTATTGTACGGTCGAATACCACTTCATCATATTCCGTATAAGTCTTGTCCATAATTTGCTCTCTTGAGAATACTACATCAGGTTTTTCTGCGAGCATTGTTAATATTTTAAATTCCTTTGTAGTTAATGTAATTTCCGTGCCATTTTTTATTACTTTCATTTTTTTTGGGTGTATCTCAAGGTCTTTTATTTTTATTATCCGTTCATCCGAGTAACTTCTTCGTAGCAAGCTCTTTACTCTTGCTACAACTTCTCTGGGGCTAAAAGGTTTTACTACGTAATCATCTGCTCCTAATTCTAATCCGCTTATTCTATTATCTTCTTCTGCTTTAGCGGTGAGCATAAGGATTGGTACGTTTGAATGCCTGCGGATTTTTTTGGCAACTGCTATTCCATTCACATATGGAAGCATAAGATCTAAAAGAATGAGGTGTGGTTTTTCTTTCTCAAAGAGATCCAATGCTTCCTGCCCGTTTTTTGCCTGTATAGTATCAAATCCTGCTTTTTGTAAGTAGATACTTAAAAGGTCTCTTATATTCTTTTCGTCATCTACTACTAATATTTTTTTCATAATCTTATTATAATATTCTGATTACGATTACAAAATTATTTGTTTACCTTGCGTTTCCTGAACAATATCTTGTAGAAACTGAGATGATCAATTAGATGTATTAGAACTCCTGCAACTAATAGTAACGAGAATTCTGTGTGTAAAACGGTTAATATGGCGGTTCTTTCAAAGGCAAGAAGAACACCTGTTACTCCAGAAACCAAGAAT
>JAYELD010000018.1 GCA_034717215.1 Caldisericota bacterium | reverse complement strand
GCTATGTCTTTCACGCGTATAAAATTTCCTTTGATTGGCATTTCCCCTACAATAATCATAGAAATTTTTGACAGATTTGCTGATTTTACATCATAAATACTGTCCCCCACAAAAATAACCTCATTTTCATTTAAGCCAAATTCTTTTAAAATATAAAGGATTGCAGCATTCCCAGGCTTTGTCATCCCCATCTCACGGGTAATTACCATATCAAAATCTATCCCGTACTTTCTTGCAATGTAACGAACATTCCGCAAAAGATTGTTTGTCAGAAGAACTCTTTTTATTTTTTTTCTTTTGAGCTCATTAAGCAGCTCTTGTACCCCGTCTTTTAACTTGCCTTTTCTGGTTGCTTCTTCTTCAATTGCATTTAACATATGCATCTTTTTTTCTTTTATCTTATCAGGCAGCTTTTCTATGAAAGAAAGAATCCCCTCCCCTTTAGGCACCTCAAGAGTCTGTTTTATCTTTGTCCAATCATATGGCGCATCAAAGAGCGTTCCATCCAAATCAAAAATGACACAACAAATTGTTTTTCTTTTCATAAATACAATTTTAACATATTGACATAAAAATAAAAAAGCAGTAAAATTCAAACGGAGGATCTAATAAATGAAAAAAATTGTTGCATTAGTTTTTAGTATGTTTGTTTTGCTGTTAGCAATGCAGGGTTGTAAAACTGAACAGAAAAATCTTATACTAAACAATGCATCGGTCAACGAAGACGGCACTGTGCATATCGAAGGAGAGGCAATAGCATTTGAAGGAACCGTAAACATAGAAGTAACGGATAATGAAGGCAACATCTGTTTCGCTGGTTTTACAACTACAGATGCAAAAGAACCATCCCAATACGGTACATTCAAAAAGGACATAGTCCTAACGCTCTTTCCGCAATCAGATCAGATTACGTTAAAATGTTTCCTTATCTCGGCAAAAGATGGTACAACTACAGAAAAAGAGGAAAAAACCCTTTCCTACAATATAGAGCATCAATTAGTAAATATCTATCTTCCAAACAGTGTAAAAAACCCTGAAATGCTGGATTGCGAAAAAGTATATCCGCTTGAAAGAAGAATAAAGAAAGAAAGTGAAGTTCCAGCCGTTGACACACTACAATTCCTAATCAATGGGCCAACTGAAAAAGAAAAAGAATTAGGATATCTGGACCCGCTAATCCCGCAAAACACAAGTATAAATTACGTAAAAATTGAAGGCGAAAGCGTAGTTGTAGATTTTGGAAAAGAATTTCTCAGCATAACCGGTGGCTCGTGCAAAGTACAAGCTATACGCGCCGAGATAGAACAAACAGTAAAACAATTTTACCCGGATTACAATGTAATCATCTCAGCAAATGGAAACATGGAGGAAGTGTTGCAACCTTAAATGTTCCATGTGGAACAAAAAATTATTCTTAAATAAACTTACAGCCAGATAGTATAATCTTCTTGAGAAGTTTCGATGTCTTTTTTAATTTTCTCTTTTACTTCGTCTAATGAATCAAGAAAAAGCCCGGATCTAAATTTTGGTTCAAACCAGGTAGATTTTGGAGGCATAATAAAACCATTATCAGCAACTGCAACAATTTCAGGTACGGTTATTGGAAAAAACGAAAATGAAACGGTCCAGCCATCCTTTTGCACTTTTTCTTCTAATGCATCCGTTCCTTCCTTTCCACTTACGAAATCAATTCGTCCATTATCTCTTTCATCCATTATGTCAAGAATAGATTGAAAAACATATTTGCTAAGCAAAGATACATCTAATGATTCCAGAGGATTCAGATTAACAACATATTCGTTTTTTATCATAAGCTTATACCAATTTCCTTCAAGAAACATACCAAAAAGATGTTTTCTGTCGGGCTTAAATACAATTTTACCAATTTTTTGTACATAAAAATATTGATTTAGTTTATACAAAAACTCATCTTTTGACAACCCATTGAGGTCCTTTATAATTCTATTATATTCCATAATGTGCACATTGTTGTGTGGCACAGCAGCCCCGAGAAAGAAACCAGACTGTATCCCATATTTCTTAAATACACTACAAGTAGCAAACACTCTATGATTTCCGTCTGCTACATAAAGGACAGGGACATCTAAAAATAAAGACTGTATCTCTTCTATAACAGTTTTTTTTGAAACTGAATGAACAGTGTGCCTTACCCCATCCTCGGTAATAAAATCATATTCCGGAGATCCTTCCATTATTCTGTGTACAACATCCTTTATTGACTTCTTTTCTCTGTACATTAAAAAGGAAGGGCCCGCCTGAATATTCATGTATTCAATCCAACTTATTCTGTCGTCAAGTTCTTTGTACTTAGTTTTTTCTGTTCCTTTTATAACACCTTTCTCGTAATCATTGCAAGAAAAGAGACCAACAATTCCGCTTTGCATATGCTTGTCGATACTTTCAGTATAAATATAAAAATGAGGCGTTTTTTCGTGTACAAAAATCCCTCCTTCCAAGAATTCGTCCAAAGAGTGTTTTGCTTCACGAAACATAACACTTTTTGAGGTACTATAAAAAGGCACATTAACCTCTGGTTTAAGAACTTTCAAAAAAGACAGTGGATTGCTTCTTACAATCTCTCTTGCTTCCTTTAAAGAAACAGAATCGTAAGGCGGTGCCACTACTGCCCCGGCAAATCGGCTTACAGGTCTAAGCGGTTTAAAAGGTTTTATTATGGCCATATGTTACCTCCATTCAAAAAAAGGGCGTGCGGCGTTATTCCACACGCCCGCTAATTTTAAATCTCCGGAAGATTTTTTATTGCTCTTTCTATCTCCTCTTCAGGATATTCGTAATCATGCAGCTCTCCATTAAAATATGCATCGTATGCTGCAAGGTCAAAATGTCCGTGACCAGAGAAGTTAAATACAATTACATCGTCTTCAGTC
>JAYELD010000017.1 GCA_034717215.1 Caldisericota bacterium | reverse complement strand
TTAATGGTTAGTTTTTTCTTTTTGTTTTTTTGTTCTTTTTTTCTTAATTTACATCTTTTCTTCTATTTGCTCCCTTATTCTCTTTGCAGTTTCATCCTCTTTTGCTGTTTTTTTCTTTTTGCTCTCTTCTCTTTTCTTGCTGTTTCATTCTCCTTATTATTTTATTATCTTTATTCTCTCTTATTGTTTTTATTTCTGTTTTATTTTTGTCCCTTCTTTTCGTTTCTTATTTCTGTTTTATTGACTATAATTTTAGCAGAAGGAGGCAAAAATGAAAATTTGTCCAAAGTGTGGGAAAGAAAACAACAACAATTCAGAGTATTGTGAATTTTGTGGAACAAAGTTAAGCATCACAGAAGAAGACTTTAGATGGGTTGTCATCACAACTACCGAAAACCAATTTGAAGCAGATATCATAAAAAATCTTCTTGAAGCAAACGGCATAGATGTAATGATAAAAAGACCAGGTGCAGGCATTGGAGGGTCTGCTGTATTAAGCAATCCTCTAATGGGAAGTGCAGGGGCCTGGAATGTGCATGTCGCCCAGATAGACATGGAAAAAGCAGAAAAGCTCTTAGATAAAGAAAATATATTTGAAGAGAAGGAAGATAATGGAACTCCTTAAAATGACAACAAAAGAAGTTAGAGAATATCTAAAAAATAAACACATTGTTATCATACCTGTTGGTGCAACTGAAGAACATTCTGATGCACTTCCTCTCGGAACTGATACTTTCACTGCAGAAAAAATTGCTATTGAAACAGGGGAAAAAACAAAAACAATCGTAGCTCCCACAATTAGTGTAGGGAATTGCCATTCTGTCACATACATGTTCCCTGGTACAATTTCTATATCACCTGTAACCCTTACAATGGTAATTAAAGATTACCTGGAATCTCTTTACAAACATGGATTTAGAAATTTTCTATTTGTTAATGGGCATGGAGGAAATATTGCTCCGATCAGATGTGCCATAGACAGTGTTGTTCCCATTTTCAAAAAATCTCGCTTTGCAGTAGGTTCCTGGTGGCTCTTTCAAGAATTGGAAGAGCCGTATGACCATGCAGGTCATGCAGGAAGAGGAGAGGTATCAATGATGCTTTATTTACATCCTGGTCTTGTGCATAAGAACCTTTTCACAGAAGAAATAAGAATATTGCCTCCATATTATGTTTCAGAAGACCTGATAAAAGATAAAATCACAAAAACAGGTATTATAAATGATACGCAAAACGGAAATGCAAAACTCGGTAAAATCCTTTTCGAAAAATCTATAAAGGTTTACATAAGCATACTAAAAAAAATGGAATAGAAATATATTTTGCTTTCCCTGTGTCTCTAAATAAATTAACACTTAATTTTACTGTTCAATAATTTCTACATAGACAATTCTCTCACGCGGCCCATCAAATTCACAAAAAAAGATACCCTGCCAGGTACCGAGTATAATTTCCATGTTTTCAACAATAAATGTTTTACTAGACCCAATAATAGCCGCCTTGATATGCGCTGCCGCATTGCCTTCAATATGAGAATAGACATCGTCCCACGGTACCAACTTATCAAGAGATTGTAAAATATCTCCTTTAACGGAAGGATCTGTATTTTCGTTTACAACAATTGCGGCAGTTGTGTGCGGCACATAAACAGTGCACAAACCACTTTTTATCCCACTTGCCTCTACAATCTGTTTCACTTTAGAAGTAATATCTACAATCTCTGAATGCTTTTCAGTTTTTACACTAATTTTCCACATCTCTATCACCCCAAGATTATTTTATTCCATTTTTTTGTATTTCAAAATATACTCGCACTTAAACCAAAATATCTACCTAAAAAGCATAAAAACGAAGCACAAAGTATTGAAAAAAAATTAAAATCTGCTATAAACTCGCAGGTAAGATAATTTAATTTTTGCCCTATAAATTCTATAAATTATTTATTAAAGGGGTGGCTGAAATGCGCACCGAAGGAAAACATATCCTCATGGATGTCTCTGGATGTAATCCAGAAATACTTAACAATTTAGAATTGTTAAAAAGCATTTTAAAAGAAGCTACAGAATATGCTAATGCAATTGTATTAGATGTTGCATTTCACCATTTTACTCCTCAAGGTGTAAGTGGAGTTGTAGTTATTTCTGAATCCCATCTCTCCATACATACCTGGCCTGAATATGGTTATGCTGCTCTTGATTTTTACACCTGCGGTGATGTAGACCCCAAAACGGCCTGCGAATACGTAGCAGAAAAATTAAGTGCAACATATATACAAACAACAGAAATTGAAAGAGGAATGAAAAAAAACGAGAGATACACTCAAGAGATTATTAGCAAAAGAGTAAAAGAAAATGGAAAAAAACTATCTGTACTTCCATGATGTTTTCGCCGCTGGCGAAGAACATTTACATGGGATAAAAAACACTATTGTAGAAATTAAAACACCATACCAATTCATTCAATTAGTAGAAAGTTCCTTTTTTGGAAAGATGCTAATTATTGATGGAGATGTTCAATCTTCAGTAAAAGACGAATATATCTACCATGAATCTCTTGTACATCCCGCAATGCTGCTCCACCCAAACCCCAAAAATATTATACTTTTAGGGGGAGGGGAAGGCGCAACGCTAAGAGAAGTGTTAAAACATAAAAACATAAAAAAAGTCGTTATGGTAGATATTGATAAAGACGGAATTGAACTTGCAAAAAAATATTTAGGAGAGTGGCACAAAGGGTCTTTCGAAAACCCTAAGACAACCCTCATAAATACTGATGCAAGAAAATTTATCGAATCACAAGTTGCCTCAAATTCTACCGATATTATAATAAGTGACTTAACTGAGCCCTTTGAAGCAGGCACATCGTATAAACTATTCACTAAGGAATTTTTTGCACTCCTTTTTGACAGACTCACTGAAGATGGTATCTTCGTCCTGCAGGCATCAATGCTAAGATCAGTCACTTACAGAATGCATAGCGCAATAAGAAATACTTTAATGCAAATATTCCCAGTGGTAAGAAGCTACTATGTATATGTGCCAAGTTTCGACACAACGTGGAGTTTTATACTTGCTTCAAAAAAATACGACCCCAAAACTGTAAGCATCAAAGAAATTGACGAAAAAATACAAAAGAGAATCGAAGGAGAATTAAAATTCTACGACGGAGAATCACACATGAGAGTATTCTCTCTTCCAAAAGACATAAGAAAGACTCTCGCAAAAAATAAGGAAGAAATTATTACTGATTCTCGTCCTTTATCACTCCCAAGAAAAGAGAACATATGATTCTTATACGAAACGGTATATTTTTAACACTTACCGAGAAAAATGTAATCCAAGAAGGAGATCTTATAATAAAAGATTCCCTTATTTATTATATAGGGCCACAAAAAGAATGGAAGGATAAATTCGATACAGTAATAGATGCAAAAAATCACATTGTGATGCCAGGATTTGTGAACGCTCACACGCATCTTGCAATGACTCTTATGCGTGGTATTGCCGATGATCTCCCTCTACAAAAATGGCTGTTCGATACAATCTTTCCAATAGAAAATAAACTAACCGAAAGAGACGTATATTTTGGCTCCCTTCTTGGCATTATTGAATCAATACACGCTGGTGTTACTACAGTAGCAGATTTCTACTTCCATATAGAGAAATCTGCGCAAGCAGTAAAAGAAAGCGGCATTCGCGCAAACCTTGGCTTTGGGCTTGCCTCAAAAATTGGTACAAACACACTAAGGCTAAAAGTAGCAGAAAAGTTTATAAATAAATGGCAAGAAAGTGAAAATAGAAGAATATTAGCAAGTTTTGCTCCCCATGCTCCTTACACCTGCACACTGCAATTCTTGAAAGCAATTAGCAATCAGGCAAGAAAAATGAATGTTCTCGTGCAAACTCATCTTCACGAAACAAAGGAAGAGGTAGAAGAATTTAAGAAAAAGTACGGAATAACTCCAATAGAAAAACTTGACACAATAAGATTCTTCGATGCAAAAGTTAACGCTGCACATTGTGTATGGATGAACAATAACGACATAAATATTTTGAAGAATAACAATGTAGGTGTTACTCTAAATCCACAAAGCAACCTGAAAATAGGCGCCGGGATCCCATCAATAAATAAAATGCACAATGCAGGACTAACTATTTCTATCGGCACTGACGGCGCTGCATCAAACAATAATTTAGCACTCATTGAAGATGCAAGATTAACATCTTTTCTTGCAAAAGGTACTTCACTAAATCCTGAACTGCTAAATGCAAAAGAATTGCTTAAAATGGCAACTGTAAATGGTGCAAAAAATTTAGGTTTTAATGATGTGGGATTACTTAAAGAAGGATATAAAGCAGACATTATCTTAATAGATACTAAGAAGCCACATCTTACCCCCCTTACTGATCCTCATTCTCTTGTCGCTTATTCTATGTATCCATCTGATATTGACACAGTGCTCGTCGATGGAAAAATAGTAATGAAAAACAAGGAAATTCTCACAGTAGATGAGGATAATATACTCAAAGAAGCAGAAACTTGCTACAAACAATTGCGTATCTCTAACAAATAACAAAAATGTTTAAAAAAATTCATATTTCCATCACATTTAATATCTACTATAATTAGGAGTGTTTAAAATACTTTAAGAGGAGAAGTGATAAAAAAATGAAAAAAATATGGCTTTCCCTACTAAGTGTAATACTATTATTCACTTTGACTGGATGTAGTATTATAAAAACCGGCTCAAAAAGCCCTCCGACCGCAAAAAATTTAACAACTGTAAAAGTGGAAAGAAAGAACATAGAAAGTGTCGTGAATCTCTCAGGTAACGTAGCTGTTGATCCAAAAATTACAATAGTATCTAAAGTTTCAGGCAAAGTAATTCAACTCTTTGTAGAAGAAGGCAATTGGATAGAAAAAGGAGATAAGATTGCGGAAATCGACTCAACGGTAGCGAGGTTTAATTATCAGAATACGCTGGTCAGCTACAATATAGCAAAAATCAATTATGAAAACTCCGGAAACACAGTTGCCCAAGCTGAAGCAAATGTTGAATCAGCAGAAGCTGCATATAGCATGGCAAAATTAAACCTGGACATAGCTGTAAAAACTGATAATTCTCATATACAGGTAAAGCAAGCAGAAGAGCAAGTAAAGCAAGCAGAAATTAACCTTGAGAATGCAAAAAACAACCTCTCTACCTTAGGAAGTAGCGAAGCAACCGATACTTCTATAAAGATAGCTAAGCTTCAACTAAACTCCCAGGAGCTCTCGCTTGCCATTGCACAGTTAAACTTAAAATCCTTAATGGAATCAGGTCCTACAGATGAAGACATAAAGCAAGCAGAAGAACAACTAAATCAAGCAAAAATTAATAACGATATTGCAAAAGAAAGTTTAAAGAGAGCAGCAAATAACCCAAATACATCGGACGAAGAAATTAAAACTTTTGAGAATCAGGTCTTGCTCACCGAAAGTAATATAAAGCTTGCAGAGTTAAATATTGATAGATTAAATAATTATGGAAGCCCATCTGAGGACGACATAGAAAGAGCAAGATATCAAGCAGAACAGGCGAGAGTGGCATTGCAAATATCAATAGAAAACTATAGCCAAGCGAAAACATCCAGAGATAACCAAATGAAACAAGCAGAAAATCAGGTTAAATTTGCAGAATCGCAACTTACTGTTGCAAACGAAAACCTCAATATAGCAAAAAACAGCGCTTCTGCTTCTTCCGATAGCATTGAAGTAAGAAAAGCACAGCTAACACAAGCAGAGGCAGGCTTAAAAATAGCAAAGCTAAATTTAGAAAACGCAGAGATTCAGATTTCGGTTGACGAATTGCAAATACAACAAGCATACAATACAATGCAAATAGCACTTAATAATTTAAATGATTATACCATTACATCTTCTATATCAGGTACTATTTTATCATTAAACATTCAAGAGGAAAATGCAATATCAATGGGTTCTATCGCTGTAATAGGTAACACGAAAAACTTTGTAGCAGAAGCGTTTTCCGATGAAATTGATGCAGTGAATATAAAGAAAGGTCAAGATGCTCTCTTAACCTTTGATGCATTTCCTCATAAAGAAGTTAAAGGTACTGTAGAATATATAGGGAACTCAACAACAGCTATTTCTGGCATACAAGCTTATAAAATCAAAATAAAAGTAGATGATTCATCAATAGTTTTAAAGGATGGATTAAGCGTAAATGTAGATATTACCACACAAATGAAAAACAATGTGCTTGCTGTGCCTATTGAATCGGTTTTTTATCATGACGAAAAATATTATGTAGATGTAGTGCAAAGTGACAATACAATACAGCGCAAAGAAGTAGAAACAGGTATATCCTCTGATGATTATACGGAGATTATTTCTGGCCTTTCTGAAGGAGACACAATCCTTAGGGTGCCTTATAACTCAGTGTTTACCGAAGTTGGAGGAATTAAAGGGATGCCGGGCGGAAAATAAAAAACTAAGTGGAAAGAAAAAGGTGAATAACTATGAATGAAATAATAAGGGCAGAAGACTTAACAAAAACTTATCGCCTTGGTGAAACAAGTGTAGAAGCATTAAGAGGAGTTTCTATAAATATTAATAAAGGAGAACTTGTTTCAATAATAGGCCCGTCAGGTTCAGGAAAATCCACTCTTATGCATCTTCTTGGCTGCCTTGATACGCCGACAAGTGGAAAATATTTCTTAGAAGGAGAGGATGTTTCTAAATTAAATGATACACAACTTGCTACTATAAGAAATAAAAAAATAGGTTTCGTATTTCAAACCTTCAATTTGTTACCACATCTTACTGTATTGGATAACGTAATTCTTCCTGTTGTATACAACGCAACAGGAGACATTAAAAAAGCAGAAAAAAAGGCAATGGAATTAATGGAAAGCATAGGTATGGAAAAAAGAGCAAATCATCTTCCTCCACAGCTATCAGGCGGGGAAAGACAGAGAGTTGCAATAATAAGAGCCTTGATTAATGATCCTCTCATTGTTTTTGCAGATGAACCTACAGGTAACCTCGATTCAAAAACAGGACTTGAGATAATAAAAGTCCTGAAAGAATTAAACACAGAAAGAGGCGTTACTGAAATTATTGTAACACACGATCCCTCTATTACACAGTTTACACATAAAATTATTCACATAAAAGATGGTTCCATAGAAAAAGAAATAGAAAATGTACATGTAGCAAATGTAGTGGAGATAAAAAAATGAAAATTGCAAGAATAATAAAAATGGCAATATCATCACTCAGAGTAAATAAGATGAGAACATTCCTTTCTACATTAGGCGTCATTGTAGGTGTTGCATCGCTTATTCTTATTACTTCAGTTGGATATGGCGCTCAACATGCTATTCTTTCGAATATTGAATCTCTTGGTTCAAATGTCGTTATTATTACCCCCGGGCAAAAAACGAATTTATTTAAAGCTGCAATGGCAGGGACAAGTACAGTTCTAAAACCTCTTACGTATGAAGATGTAAAATACCTTAAAAAGAAATTGCCCGACACACGAATTTCACCAGAGACTCGCATCAGTGCCAGCGTAAAGTATGGCAATTCGACAATTTCCACAAGTGGCATAGGAACAAATGTTGATGCGTTTTTTGTATCAAACTATACTTTAGCTTCAGGCAGGAGATTCACTAACCAGGATATTGATGGATATCGGAATGTATGTATTTTAGGTGCTACAACAAAAGACAGTTTATTTGGTAATACGGATCCAACAGGCCAATATATAAAGATAAATGATATAAAATATTTAGTTATAGGCACACTAAAATCGTTGGGCTCAATGGGTATGATGGACTTAGACGATATTATTGTCATGCCTATTACGACACTTCAAGCACATACAGGAAAAAGTGATGTCCAGGTAATTTATGTAAAAGCAATGGATGATATGCCGATGGATGTCCTGGGCGCCCGCATTAAGAGCCTTCTCATTGTAAGACACGGATCAGAAAATTTCTCTATAAATAGCGAACAACAGTACGTAGACCTTGCTACAGATATAACAAATATTTTTACTCTCATGCTTACAGCTATAGGATCTATTGCGTTGATTGTTGGCGGCATTGGCATTATGAACATAATGCTAGCCTCTGTTGCCGAAAGAACACGCGAAATAGGGATACGTAAAGCAGTAGGAGCAAAAAATTGGGATGTTCTACTTCAGTTTCTTCTGGAATCTACACTTATATCTGGAGGTGGGGGTATAATAGGAATCATTGTAGGCGTTGTTTTATCGTTACTTATTCCTCAGAGTTTTATACCTACCCGTATTACATCTACATCCATTATAGTGGGATTTAGTGTGGCTGTTCTCATCGGTATATTCTTTGGTGTTTATCCTGCAAAAAAAGCAGCACAATTAAATCCAGTCGAAGCATTAAGGTATGAATAGGAGGCAATAAATGAAAAAATCTGTTGTTTTTATTTTAATTGGTTTGTTTTTCCTACCCGTTACAGGGTTTGCTAATACATCAAGCTATGTAAATGTAGAGATTTCTGACAACTATGTAGGGTATTCCCCAGAGTATTCAATAAGTTTCTATCCTGAGACAGACTTAATAGAAAGTACCGAGATCACAATTGTGTTTGATGATAAAATTCCCATAAGAAGATTAGATAACACAAAAGACAGAATTGCTATAAACGGTTTTTATCTTACTGAAGACCCACAATTTTCAGGACATAGCGTTAAATTTTTTCTTCCTTTTGAACTGGGAAAGAAAAAAGAAATAACAATCGTTATAGAAAAAGGCATAATTTTAAATCCACAGGATCCTGGATATTTTAAGCTTCATATAAGATACGAAGATACTGATTTAGAATCTCAGTATTACCATGTAACTGATGTGAGTACAATTAAAAAACCTGAAATAAAACTTTTAGATAACGAAATAGAGATAAACTTTTCAGTAGGCCAAAATGGCAATTTAGACAGATACACGGCTACGACATTTGGAAAGGGACCTTTTACTTTTGTACAACCTACACCAAGAGATTTTATATTTATCCGCTTTTCACCTATTCTTTCAGATTCTTTTACTGTAATACCACGCAATAATATTAAGATAAATGATACCAACCCACCCCTTTCACCTGAAGTTAAAATGCATTTTGAAGATACAGCTATAGAAGAAAAAGAGATTGCTATTGTAGTACCAAGAGATATAAATGCAGTAAGTAGCGTAAAGATTATTATAAAAGGATTAAATCTACCTGACACAAAATCTAGCGATGCCTACGTAAAAGTATGGACATCAAAAGAAATGACCCCTATCAAATCAAATGTAATCTCAATGAAGGGTGGTTATTTCATAAACACATCTTCTATTGCAACACCTTATGCGCCAGATGGAGAAAATGAATTCTATGTTTCAGAAGTTAACCTTGATTTCAGTGTTGATACAGGTAGCTCCATTGATAAATACGATATTTACTATAGCAAGAATAATGAAAATTTTATACTTTACGAAAAACCTATAAAATTAAATGACGGGATACAGAATATTTACTTTTATTCAGTAGGTTTCTCTGATAAGAGAACATTCAAAGAGGATGTAAAAAAGATAGAATTTAATATAGATACAACACCACCTGTTATATTGCTTGAATCACAAAAAGAATCAGAGTCTCCAATTTATGAATTAAAGATCAAAATAGAAGATGATAATTTTGATTATGCTGCAGTCACTGTTCGCAATATAAAATTCGTGTTCAAAAGCAAAACATTTGATCTTCCCCTCTATTTATACAACAAAGAAACAACGTTCACAATTGAAGCAATAGATAAAGCAGGAAATAGTAGTGAATTAAGTTGTATCATTAACCAATCTTAAAGAATAATTGAAAATTATTCAAGTTCTGTTAGAATAATTTTCATGAAAGAATGGATCTACCTAATTTTTATAACGTTTCTTCCTGGAATTGAGCTAAGAGGTTCGATTCCGTTGGCTATTTTACACTACAATAAAAATATTTTTCTTAGCTCTGCAATAATAATTTGTGTGAACATATTACTCATACCTATTGTTTTTCTGATGTGGCAACTGATAATATTTCTCGCTGAAGAAATAACCATCGTTGATAAATATCTTAATTATGTAAGAAAAAGAGCAAGATCGCTAGTTGATAAATACGGATTCTGGGGACTTGTCATTTTAGTGGCAATCCCCCTGCCAGGCACCGGGGCATACACTGGCACACTCGCAGCAGAGCTTTTTGCTATGAAGAAAAGAAAAGCTTTTCTTGCAATAGGGTTGGGTGTTATCATCGCAGGAATAATTGTTACGCTTGCTTCAATCGGAACGATTCCCTTAAAAGGAATAAACAAATAAATGTCTTATCTAAAAAAACTAAAGAGTATCCAAAAAAATGCCCGACTTTATCTAATGAGCAATTTCCTGGCAGCAATAGGATTTAGCATTTTCTTCGTTATATTTAATATATATCTTCGTAAAATAGGAATTAGCACTGCACATATAGGCATGATAAATGCCGCTTTCCCATGGGGCCTGGCTTTTTTTATTTTTATATCAGGTATCATTTCTGATAATATTGGAAGAAAAAAATCCTTTATATTGGGTATATGGGTTGAGACCACCATGCTTTTACTCTTAATTCTTACTAAGAACCCTTACTTAATGATGTGGGCAGCATTTTTCCAGGGTATGGGTTCTTCGTTTTTTATCGTTTCAGAAGCACCATTTCTTACGGAAAGCAGCTCAAGTTTTGAACGCACACACTTATTCAGCTTTTCTTTTTCAGCACTTATTATAGGCGACTTTATCGGTTCACTTCTTAGCGGTTTCTTACCCAGTATCCTCAGTAAATCAGAGATAATAGGAATGAAATACACTCTGTTCACTGGTATTATAATCCTTCTTGCATCTTCTTTTTTTCTGTATCAATTGAATGAAAATTGGCAAAAGACAAAGAAAAAAATTAATTTCAACATGTTTTTTGAATCTTTTAAAGCGTTAAAAAAAGATTTTAAAAAACTGAAAATAGTTATCATATTTGCAGTTACCAATTTCATGTTGGGTGCCGGAGCTGGCCTTATAATACCGTTTTTCAACTTGTACTTTAAAGATAAGTTCCAACTCCCTATAAGTTCCATAGGGATTATTTTCTCCATCGGAAGTATTGTCACGGCGACAGGGACATTAATAGCCCCTGTGATTAAAGAGCGTTTTGGAGCAATAAAAGCCATTGTTCTCATGCAGGCTCTTTCGCTGCCATTTATTCTTGTGCTTGCCTTTACTAAAAAAACTTATCTTGCCATTACATCGTATTTTACAAGAGGGGCACTGATGAACGCAGCAGTCCCTGTTAATCAAAATACTTATATGGAATTAGTTCCCGAAGACATCAAAGCATCAGCGGTAAGCATTACAGAAATGTCATGGAATATTTCCTGGGGGATTGCTGCTTCTATTTCGGGTATACTTATTGGACAGTTTGGATATACACTGCCTATTCTTCTTATGTTTGCTTTTTACCTCTCTGGAGTTTTGTTCTTCTACATAAATATGCAAAATTACAAAATAACCGATGAAAAGAGAAGTTAAATTAGGGTTTATCAGCCAACTTTTTGCAAATCTTGCACTCTTCACACCACATCTTTTTATTCCACAACTTGCAGAGTCGTTTGGCGCAACAAAATTTGAGATAGGCCTTCTCTCTACATTCTTCTCTGCCACCATTTTTCTTTCCTCCTGGTTTTTTGGAAGAATCGCTGACCGAATAGGTAGGCGAAGAATTATAATTATTGGATTTCTCGCGTCTTCCATTGCTTTTACACTTGGATACTTTGCCAGCAGTTATACGGAATTACTCCTCATAAGAATTTTAGGAGGTGCCACTGCAGGTATTTACCCAGGGGCACTCGCAGCATATATATACGAAAAAAAAGGCACCATGGGGAGATTCTCATCATTTGGAGCAATTGGCTCTGCTATTGCTCAATACATATCGGGTGTCGTAGCAACTCTCTTGGGTTTACCACATTTATTCATTATCAGTGGAATTTCATTTTTTATCTCGCTCATCTTTGTTGCAGCTAGCATCAAAAAAGAGGAATACATAGCAATCAACATACCTCTTTTCCCAATCAATATAATTAAAAAGAACAAGCATATATACATTCCCCTATTTTTAAGACATATGGGCGCTACAGGGATATGGGCTTTTTGGGTGCTATACCTGGGTCAGATAGGAGTAAACAATTACTGGAAGGGAATTTTATTTACATTTAACTTCGCCACACAATTCTTGGTAATGTATTTTATTATGGATAGAATTTCAGGAAAAAAATCGATAGGATGGGGCCTTATTCTATCTGCGGCAATATTTTTATACTTTACTATTGTCCCTAATTACCTCTGGATCATCCCAGCAATGATTGCAACAGGATTTGCATGGTCATTTCTTTTTACAGGCTCACTAAAAGAAATTACTGAAAAAAATAAGGAAAAAGCAACAGCGTCGGGACTGATTCAATCATCAATAAGTCTTGGAAATATTTTTGGCCCTCTCGTAGCAGGGGTTATTGTAACTCTTACGGGCACGTACAAAGGAATAATGTACCTAGCTTTCTTTCTTACGATTATAGCATATATGTATTACTCTGTACAAATAAAAAAAGCTTAAGTTCCTCTGTCAGTTGTCGATTCTTCTTCGAGTTTTTCCAAAATTTTATCAACTCCACCAAATCGTGGATTTTTTCTTGCCACTCTCACTAAATACTTTTTACTCTTTTCTTTTTCTCCCAATTCATTATATGCAATGCCTAAGCCAAATAGCAAGGCAAGATCATCTTCCCTCATTGGAAGCATTGGAGGTGCAAACTGTTTAAATACCTCTATCGCCTCTTCAAATCTCTTTAACTCAAACAAAGAGGCGCCAAGAAGACGTGCTATCTTAATATTACTATCTCCTACGTTTATTGTCTTTAATAACTCTACTGTTTTCCTAATATTTGCAGAATGATAAAAAAGACTTGCTACAACAAATCTAAAAAACGGAGTATCCTTTTGTTTTAATTTTTTGATTAAAACATCGGCGGCTTTCTTGTAACTCTTAGGATTTTCACACGTCCCGGCAACCAAGTACTTAATATTATCTAAATTATTAGTTAACTCAATAGCCTTTAATATTAAGTCTGTCCCTTTTTCGCTATTTGCTTTATCAAGATATTTTTTTGCAGCAGTAAAATTGCGTATAGCTCTTTGTTCACTTCCAAATAAATAAAAAACATGCCCCACAAGAGTAGCAGCTAACAAAATTGTTCCAAACGTTCTTTTCTCAGGCGTGAATACAGAAAATACAGCAAAAATATAACCTAACGTAAGCAGCATAGGTAGAGAAATCAGTAAACTAAATTTTCTTTTCATAAAACCTCCATTTTCATAAACTATTTAATTGCCAGACTTTTTTGGTAAATCTTCTTACCAAAAATTATCATTCTCTCTCTGCACTATAAGCATCAAGTAAAAATACCTTTTCTGTTTCTACACCTGCGCTTTTTAAAGCAAAATATAAATTTTACTTTCCTTTCAATTTGTTTTTGAGTTTTTTCAATACAAAATATGCACTTATCATTTCATCTGCCTTTAATAGATATAAGACTGAAAGGTAGGCGAGTGAGAATAAAATAAGAGAAGCAAAAAAATTCATCGCAACATACCAGTTTATTGCAGGCAAAAAACTTTCAATTTTTCTAAAAGAATAATACATTATAATAATACCAATAACTGAACCTGCTAAAAATTTTGAAATAGAAATAGCAATCTTTTTGCTACCAAGAAACCCTATCTTTTTTCGAAGAAAGAAAAGCAGAAGAATCATATATAGATACAATCCAATACTTACTGCAAGCGCAATACCTGCATGTCCATAAATTTTTACAAGCATTCCCATAACTACAATATCAAAAACAGCTACTGCAAGAGAAATAATAGTAGGCGTCCACATATCCTTCATCGCAAAAAAAACACGCATAGAAATAACGGTAATCATTGCAGCAAATATTCCCAGAGAATAAAATTGAAAAGGTCGCGCAGTAAGTGCAACTGCCTCCATTCCAAATACACCCCGTTGAAAAACAATAGTCACAATAGCCTTATCAAATACAATAAATACAAACATAATAGGAACAATAAAAAAAGATGCAAATCGAATACTTTTTGAAAAAATATTACCTAACTCTTTCATATTCTTTTTCGTTGCAGCCTCTGAAAGAAACGGATAATAAGATGTTGCAAGCGGCACTGTAAGTATTCCAATAGCAAATTGTCTTAGTTTGTTCGCATACCCAAGAGATGCAATGCTTCCCTCCCTGAGACGAGAGGCAATATTATTACTCACTACCGTCACAACATATCCAGAAAATTGCTGCATAATCAAGGGGATTGAAAGGATAATTAACATACCAAGAATTGTTCCCTTCGGATTAAAATTCCAGGAAAACTTAATGGACAAAACATGTCTCGTATAAAACAGCATTACAAACGCTTGAATCACAGAACCTATTAGCATACCTGCAGTATATGAAAATACTCCTAAAGAATTGTGCCAGAAAATAAGCCCTACTATTATTGACACATTCAAAATAAGAGGAACGAGCGCAGTAATAAGAAAATTTTTATGCGCCTGGGAAACTGCGTAAAGAAAATTTGCAATAGCCCAGAACAAAGAAATGATAGCAAAGAAATCTACAAGCCTTGCTGTAAGATTAATAAGAGAATATTCGGTAAATCCAGGAGTAAGCACGTGCACAATTTGAAAGGAAAACACACCTAG
>JAYELD010000016.1 GCA_034717215.1 Caldisericota bacterium | reverse complement strand
CTTTTTTTAAGAGACAGTGCACTCCTCTCGATTATATCATACTTCTCCTTGAATATTTCTTCGCTCGTCTTACCCTCTTCCTCATAAGCAAAACTCCATTCTTCATAGTAAGCATAAATTTCGTCCGGAGTAAGCACAATATGCTGTGTAAGTTTGTCAATTTCTTTTTGTGCGATGATTTTTCCTCTTAATACATTACGTAGCTGCTGCTCTGTAATCTGTCGAAGAGCAAGTTCACTTGCAAGATTTTCTACAGGGTCATCCGAAATTCCTGTAACTGCTTTTTTAAACTCGTACATCGCTGTATCTAATTCGCTTTCGGTACAGTTAAAATTGTCTTGCACTCCCATCAGATAAAAGAATTTTCTAGATATCACTTCCTCTTTAGCAAAACTATCAATTGCATAACGGGCAAATGCGCTTTGTGGATCTCCGCCTTGTAGTAGCGATACACTTACA
Organism: Caldisericota bacterium; assembly: GCA_034717215.1. NCBI lineage: Bacteria > Pseudomonadati > Caldisericota > Caldisericota bacterium. The sequence goes on along the minus strand of JAYELD010000016.1, from coordinate 14,482 downwards.
AAATTTTTGCGAGCTTGTTCAACAATTTCATTAGACATTTCGTAATAGTAAATCGGTTCGCCTTTCACATACGCATAAACATTTTTCCCGGAATATATATATCCATAAACCCCGAAAAGTATTGCTGCAATAATGACAATGATTGTGAAAATGATGAGAGGCAATTTAAATAATCGCCTAAAAAATCGCTCCTTTTTTTCTTTCTTTTTCATTAGTCACCCCCACCAATTGGTTGAAGAGGCTCTCCGCCCTCATTTCCTTCATCTGGTGAAGGAATAACAGGAGTGTTAGGTATTTCAGGCTGAGTTCCCTCTGAGGTTTTTCCAGTAGTAACTCTGTCCCACCATCCAACAAAACCGCGCCATTCATCTCCTAAGTGTCTATCAAAAAATGCTGTTATGCTAATCCATGGATTTGTCGTTCTCACTTTGTATTTCTGTTTCAAGGTTTCAATAAATTCCTTTTCCACTTCCAGTTTTTTCTCGTTCATAATATCGTCTTTTACTTTTTCATACACTTCTTCGCTGTCTAAAGAAGCTTTTACTGCCTCTTTTTTATCAATTACTTTAATTGCCGCATACCCATCACTCGTTTTAATTGGACCTGCAATATTTCCTACTGCAAGTTTCTCTGCTGCCATAAAAAGTTCTGACCGTTCAGTTTCTGTGAAGAACCCTGTTTCTCCATCATTTTCCTTTGTCGTATCATCCTGAGAAAATCTTTCCACCGCTTCGATAAAATCCATTCCTCCTTTGGTCTGAATAACAATGGAATTCGCACTCATCTTAGCATTTTCTTCACTTTTTTCATCCCCTTGCTCATACTTGAAAAGAACAAGACGAACATTAATCATTGCTGGCTCATCATATTTTTCACCCATTGGTTTATTTCCAAGGATATGAATAATATGAAAACCAAAATTAGTTTTTACAGGACCAACAATATTTCCAATGTTAACATCAGGGTCAAAACAGACCTCTTCAAATTCTTCTACCATTTGCCCTTTCGAAAAATATCCAAGACTTTCATAACGAGCAGCTTCTTTACCAGTATCGGCTGCCGCTTCATTGAATTCTTCTGCCTTCCCGCGAGCAAATTCAGCAAAATTAAAATTATCTTCACCTTTTGCTTCCACTATTTCGTTGTAGATATCTTCTATCTGAGTTTTAATAGCAGCGGTATCACTCTCGGAAACATCCTCTTCTACTTTTAATAAAAAGTGTTCTGCATCAACTTGATATACAGCATTCCAATACAAATTCACATCATCATCCGTAATTTCTATTGTTTCATATTGTTCTTCCAATGCAGCCTGCGAGAGTAAAGGCCTTTCAACGTAAGGGGTGAGCTGTTTTCTCAGATACTCTTTATATTCATCCATAGAACCATATTGAGCTTCAACATAAGAAGTAAAAACCTCTTCCCCCTGGTTTTGTATCCCCTGTTCTACAATCCGATCGACCTGGCTTTCAATATTTTCATTAAAAGCATCCTGATCAATTTCAAGACGTTGCGCCTCTGCGTACTGTACCAGAAGCGACTGGTTTATAAAATTATCCTTTATGTTTTGCTCAAGATTTAAGAGCTGTGCACTGTATTGAGGGTCAGTAAGGTCCATACCATATTGCTGATACATCTGGATATAATAATCAATTTGATCCTGAATTTCTTGCCTTTTGATTGTTTCCTTCCCAACGTGCGCAACAACATCTCGTTCAAGATATCCCCACACTCTTGCTATCCCAAAGAGAATTATAAATACGAGCAACACAGAAATAAGGATCTTAATCCATCTCCGCTGTTTTGTTTTTTCTCGCACAGGAGCTATAACACCCTCTTTTCTCAATTTTCTAATTCTACTTTCTCTTCCCATAATTCACCTCTCCTCTATTTTACTTAAAATAGTCATCTTTTAAAATTCCATTTATAAGTATTATATTTTTCGTGATATAATTTTTCTGCTAAATTTTTTTCATCCTTTGTAAGCTCAGTAGGAACCAGTGTTTCGTTCGTAATCTTTTCCATTCCTCTTTTAAGAGCAACTTTTATCACATCAAACGTAATTTCCTTATTCAATTCATCAGAAAGTGATGAAATTTTCTTTTTGGATAATTCCACAAGTCTTTTTCTTGCATTCTCATCCAGGTTAAAACAATAAAATATTTGCTCAAGATCGACATGATAAAGGATTGAACCGTGCTGCAATAAGCCACAATCATTCCTCCTCTGTGCAGAACCTACAACTTTTTTGCCGTTCAATAAAATATCCGAAAATGTCGGTGCAGCAAAACATGAAGGAGAAGATATCTCGTTGTCCTCCCTATCAGAAAAATACGCATTTCCTCCAAGTAAACTTATTGCCTCTATAATACCTTCACAGAGATAATGAAAAGAATCGAGAAGATTCATCTCCAAAATACTATGAGGGTGCGCCATAGTTACGCTATATGTCAGCTCCCTATCATGCAACACTGCCCTGCCTCCTGTAGGCCTCCTGACATAACCAATGCCTAACTCCTTACAATGGGCAAAGTTTACTTCTTTTTCCATTTTTTGGAAATAACCAATAGAAAGTGTCGGTGGGACAAATTTATACACGCGAAGCGCCGGTGGGAAGCCCCTTTCTCTTTCTATAATAAGGAGCGCCTCATCAATTGCCATATTCATCGCCCCATCATTTTCATTCGTTTCAATAATTCTTATCATAACAAGCAATATTGTAATAAATAATGGCAAAAAGTCAAAATTTTCTAATGCTTGACTGCGACTCTCAAAGATATAAACTATGTTAATAAAAGCTATCAAAGACAGGGAAATAACAGATACAAAAATGCTGGATAGGAAAAATTGGATTCAAAAGATAAATAAACCACGTTAGATAAACTAATATCTGAGGGATAGTTAAATAAAGGAAATAAAAAATGAAGAAAATTAATATAAGTAATGAAGTAAAAAATACAATAGAAGAATTTGCCCTAATTAAAAAAAGAGAACGTGTCCTTGTAGGCATATCCGGAGGAGCAGATTCGATGTGTTTATTGCACATTCTGAATGAATTAAAAGACGAACTTGGTTTTTCAATTGCAGTAGCCACCTTCAATCATAAAATGAGGAAAGAATCTGAAGAAGAAACAAAATTTGTAAGCAGTATAGCTGCCAAGCTCGATATTCCATTTTTCTATAACGAAAAAAACATCAAAAAGCTTGCCAAAATGCGCTCACGCTCATTGGAAGATATGGCAAGAGAAGAAAGATTTGCATTCTTTTTAAAGATTAAGCAAGAGGAAAAATATGACAAAACCGCACTAGCCCATACTATGGACGATCTCGTGGAAACCACTCTCATCCATTTATTAAAAGGCACAGGTGTCACAGGGCTCATTGGTATTCGACCAAAAAGCTTTCAAGGAATTATCCATCCATTGATTCGTATAACAAGAAAAGACGTAGAAGCGTATATAAAATTGAATAAAATTCCATTTAGAACAGATTGGACAAATTTTTCGCTTGACTATTTGAGAAATAGAGTACGCCATCAGCTCGTTCCCTTGCTTGCCTCTCTAAACCCAGAAATTAAGCGACATATTTTAAATCTATCATTAACTTTGCTTGAAGAAGAGCAGTTTATAAATGAAATCTCGCTAAAGGACAAGGCACTCCTTTTCAACAAAGAACGATATTCTCTTACTATTTTCAACGCCTTACCTTTATTCGAAAAACGAAGAATCATAAAATTAATGCTGTACAAATATGCAACATTCGACAGAATAGAGCGAATCGTACAATTTTTATCAACAGAAAAAAGTAATAAAACAAATTTGTATGGCAATCTTTACATACTAAAAAATAAAAAAGAATTCTGGATAGAAAAAACCAACCCTCTACCTTTTACACTAAAAAAAGAATACCCGATTACCATACCAGGAGCAACATCGATAGAGAAAGCGAATATCATAATAAAAACAGAAATTATTGATAATGTTAAAAAATCAACGTTAGATAGCAATAAAATCGTTGTTGATATGGATAATATCCCTCTGCCTCTCAAAGTGCGATTCAGGAAAAAGGGAGACAAAATCAGCCTCAAAATGGGAAACAAAAAAATCCAGGATCTCTTTGTAAACCAGAAAATAGGTGTAAAAACAAGACATAAAGTTCCGCTACTTGTAAGCAGTAAAAATGAAATCATCTGGGTTATAGGCGTAAGAAGAAGCAATTTATACCAAATAACCAAAAATACAAAAAATAAACTGCTTCTCACCGCTACTTTAAGAAAAACCATTTTCTGATATAATTAGACTATGAAAAGAGATGTTAAAGAAATCCTTTTTTCAAAGGAAGATATTGAACAACGTATTAAAATAGTAGGAAGTCAAATTAATACAGATTATAAGGGCAAATTTCCCTTATTCGTCTGTATTTTAAGAGGGGCTTTTATGTTTCTTGCAGACCTTTCCAAAGAGATAAAAATTGATATGTCGATTGATTTTATGGCAATTTCAAGCTACGGAGGGAACACAGAATCTACAGGGCAAGTAAAAATCTTAAAGGACCTTGATACCCCCATCAATGATAGACATGTACTTATTATTGAAGATATTGTAGATACAGGCCTCACAATGGATGCAGTAACGCGATTACTTAAAACAAGAAATCCAAAAAGCATAAAAATTTGCACATTGCTAGATAAAGAAGAACGAAGAAAAATACCTATAAAAGTCAATTATTACGGATTTAAAATACCAAATAAATTTGTTATAGGTTACGGATTAGATTACAAAGAAAAATATAGAAACCTCCCATTTATAGGCGTATTAAAAGAAAAAATTTACAACTGAAAGGGGATAATAAATAAAATATGGCTAAGAAAAATAATAAAAACTTCTTTAAAAAAGAAATTATTGCCTGGGTGATTCTGATAATAATTTTATTCTCGGTTTCAACCTTTTTTGGCAGAAATAGCGGTGCTCCCATTACAACAGTGCCTTACTCAGAATTTATTGATAGAGTGAACTCCGGGGATGTAACGTCTGTACAAATAAAAATGAAAGAAAATTATCCATCTCAGGTAATTGGCACACTAAAAGATGGATCTTTTATAGATTCGTATCCGCCCGGCAATATAGATACTCTTGAAAAAGATCTGATAGAAAAGGGCGTTACCTACGATGTTAATCCGAGCAATAACACATTCTGGATGATATTCTGGAATATTGCACCATGGATTCTTATCATTGGCGTATGGTGGTTTTTTATGCAGAAAATGATGCAAGGAGCAGGTGGCGGAGCAAATCAAGCATTTAGCTTCGGGAAAAGCAAAGCCAAATTGTTTCTTGATAATAAACCACGGGTTACCTTTAAAGATGTAGCAGGTGTCGAGGAAGTAAAAGAAGAACTTAAAGAAATAATAGAATTTTTAAAAAATCCAAAGAAATTCGCACAATTTGGCGCAAAAATACCAAAAGGAGTACTGCTTTTAGGCCCTCCTGGCTGTGGAAAAACACTGATAGCAAGAGCAGTCGCCGGAGAGGCAAAAGTTCCTTTCTTTTCTGTTTCAGGCTCAGAATTTGTAGAAATGTTTGTTGGTGTCGGTGCATCCAGAGTAAGAGACTTATTTAAGCAGGCAAAAACATATGGACCATGCATAATATTTATAGATGAAATTGATGCCGTAGGTAGACATAGAGGAGCAGGAATTGGCGGAGGACACGATGAAAGAGAACAAACCTTAAATCAGCTCCTTGTAGAAATGGATGGGTTTGATCCACATACCGGTATTATTGTAATAGCTGCTACAAACAGGCCAGACATATTGGATACTGCGTTATTAAGACCGGGAAGATTTGATAGAAGAATTGTAGTAGGGCTGCCTACCTCAAAAGACAGGGAAGAAATTCTTAAAGTTCATGGAAAGAAAAAAACATTTACAAAAGAAATGAACTTTAAGTCAATTGCTCAACAAACACCGGGCTTTACTGGAGCAGACCTTGAAAACTTGTTAAATGAAGCAGCGCTTTTGGCAATAAGAAAAAATAAAAAAGAGATTTCCCAGCAAGAAATCGAAGAAGCAGTCGATAAAGTTATAGCAGGACCAGAAAAAAAATCGTTGATACTTTCAGAAGAAGAAAAAAGAGCAGTTGCCATCCACGAAACAGGACATGCTATCGTTAACACTGCTCTTCCTACCGGTGATATTGTCCATAGAATTTCCGTTGTATCAAGAGGAATGGCATTGGGATACAACCTTCAACTTCCTGAAAGAGATAAATATCTACAGAAAAAAAGTGAACTGATGAATAAAATTTCAGCACTTTTAGGCGGACGGGCAGCAGAGGAAGTAATACTTCATGAAACTTCAACTGGCGCGGCAAATGATCTTAAACGCGCAACCGATATTGCAAGAAAAATGGTAAGAGCATATGGAATGAGTGATAAGTTAGGGCCAATCACCTTTGGTAAACATAACGAAATGATTTTTCTTGGTAAAGATTTGGGGGAAGAAAGGGATTACAGCGAAACCACTGCCAACCTTATTGATGCAGAAGTAAAAAAAATCATCGAAACAAGCTATGAAAAAGCAAAATTTCTCATCGAAAAACAACTTAAGACAGTAATGACCATTACAAACGCACTATTAGAAAAAGAAACACTTCAAGGTGAAGAGCTTAAAAAATATCTATCGCTGATAAAAAAAGAAAAAAAGAAAATTGCAAAAAAACATTCTAAACGTATTTCAACTTCTTCGTAATGAATTTGGTATACAGAACTGGTGGCCAGCCGAAACGCCATTTGAGGTAATGGTAGGAGCCGTTCTTACGCAGCAAACTTCCTGGAAAAATGTTGAAAAAGCAATAAATAGTTTAAAAGAGAAAGGAGTACTTACACCTTCCTCTTTTAACAAAATGCCTCTCGAGAGGATAAAACAACTCATAAAACCTGCTGGTTTTTATAATATAAAAAGTGAACGGCTAAAAGTGCTTACAGAATATTTCATCAAACAATATAGCGGCAGTATATCTCAGATGCAAAAGACTACAGTATCTAACCTAAGGAAAGAGCTTCTGTCAATAAGAGGGATTGGCAAGGAAACGGCAGATTCAATTCTTCTCTACGCCTTAAACAAAAAAATCTTTGTTGTAGATACTTATACAATAAGGATGGCACACAGAACAGATATTTTAAATAGTACTGATTACGATGAAATAAGAAAAATTTTTGAAACCAATTTGAAAAAACATAAAATTAACGGCTATTCTGCTGTTGATGTTTTTAAAGAAATGCATGCACTTATTGTTGAGTTAGGCAAACGCTATTGCAAAAAAATACCAATTTGCAATGAATGCCCGTTAAATAAAATGTGTAAAAAGAAAGGAGTATAAAATGAGTACACTCGGAATCAAAAGATGCAATTCGTATAAAAAACAAGAAGTAAGTGATGCATTTAACACTGTTGCTGCGCCATTCGATAAAGAAAAAATTAAAGGTAAAAAGGTTGCCATTTATTTTGATTTTCCCACGCCAAATGCAGCAATTTTAAGAGAAACAATCCATTTTCTTAAAATAAATGGTGCAAGCAAAATCACAGTAGGAGCATCCATCTTAGTAGATAAACTGCCCGAAGAAATAGTTAACCTCCTGAAAGAAGAAAACATTCAATTCGTGGACTTCAGAAAAAATTCTTACGAAAAGCTGGATGTCCAGAGAATGGAAGAAAAAAGTACTGAACATTTCAGAGGATTTGCCTTTATGTCGCCCATACAATATTCAAACGAAAGACAGATAGCTAAAATGGGCGTAACAGGAAAAAGAATAATCAAATATGCTTTCATTCCAACAACTCTCACAGAAACAGATTATATTGTCCCTGTGATAAAAATGAAAGATTCTCCCACTACAAAAATAGGAGGAATTGTAGCATCAACCCTTACTCTTATGCCAACAATGACTAGAAATCAAGTACTATTAACTAAATTAACATTTCAATTTTGGAAAGCTCTTCTCGAAATATATTCTTTAATAAAAGATAATGTATTGTTTGGCATTGTTGACGGAGTGGATGCTATAATAAGTAATAGCAAAGAGATAAACAAAATGAACGTAATCCTCTTCTCTGAAGATCCACTTGCTTTAGATTCTACCACCACTGTGCTGACGGGTCATAGATCAAGAGAAGTAGAATCAAACAAAGTGGGCGATTCTATGGATCTTGGCAGTGGTTTATTTGATCATATTACAACATACGGAGATACTTTTCTTACATTTAGAAAAGAAGTGAAACGCTCTTTAAGATACCCTGCAAAAAGATCAATCCGAAAAATTATTCCGCACATCACTTCTGAACAGAACAAATTGATAGATACAATCTCAAATTTTTGCCCAACCGGCGCTATTGTAAAAGAAGGCAAAAATTACAAAATCGACAAAAGAAAATGTACATCTTGCTTTTTTTGCGTACAATTAGCCCCTGACCTTTTTAAAATTAATAACAATTAGGGCAGCGAAACAGTCATTAGTATGCTGTCCATAGATGGAGAAAGTTCAAATAATATAGAGAATATAGAGAATAGAAAAACAGAAGATATAGCTATCACAAATGCATAAATTTTTTCTTTTCGCTCACCTAAAATCTTTTGCGGAAGATCCTCTGGCACTTTTATCCTATTATATTGAGTAGTAAAATATTCTCTGATTTCTTCATCCATTTTCGATCACCTCTTTTAGCTTTTTACGCGCATTAAATAAGCGCGATTTAACTGTGCCTTCCGGTACATTCACAATAAACGCTATCTCCTTTTCGCTCATATTTTTAAAATATTTTAAAAATAAAATTTCATATGCACCATAATCCAGTTTCTTCATAGCACTGCTTAACGTATCACACGAATTCTCTTCGCTCACATTCAATGTTTTGCAAAAATGATTTATCTTATTAGCTTTTTTAAAAAATTTCTTCACTTCATTTGTCGCGATTCTATAAATCCAGGTAAGAATAGAAGATCTGCCCCTGAATGTCCAGAGATACCGCTTTACTCTGAGAAATGTATCCTGTGTAATATCTTCAGCATCATCTCTGTTTTTTACCATCATAAAAATAAACCGGTATACATCTTTATAATATTTATCAACAATTTCCTCAAATTCATACTTCATTTTAATGTTCTAATAAGAAATAAAGAAAGAGAAGTAAGAACAAATCCAGCTGTCGAAGAAACAATCAAAGTGAGTAGCCATAGCACAATCCCTTTTATATAATCAATTTTTAAATAAATCTTTGCTAAGTAACCATTAAGTAATGTTCCAGCAACAAACCAGATAATGCTCGCTGTAAAAAATTGTTTATGAAACAAAACAAAAAATGCCCTAGAAAGGAAAAATGGAGTAAATGCTACAAAAAAAAGTAAAAGGGAGAGCACGAGGCTCTTAAAATAGTCTGTCTCTCCCTGAATTTCTTTCTCCTTAGCAATGTACTTCAGTACAAAAGGGGCAATAAGTACTGCGGCAAACCACACAGTTATTCGTATCGTTATAATACCCTGAATTGAATTTATCTTCATATACCAAGCCCCTCTGCAACCTGATTAAGTAAATCCAATGTTTTATCAAGATTTTCTTCCTGCTTATTTGTTATTTCAATTTCTTTTTCAATTTTGTTTGTGGCTCTCTCTAAAAGTTTTACTGCTCTATCTTCTCTATCATTGTCTTTAAGTTTTTCAGCAGTTTCTCTGACCCTGTCCGCCTTATTAAGTGAAAGTTTCAAGCTAAAAGGCAAAACATTTCCAATCTTTCCTCTCAAATTATGTGTTTCTTTTAAAAGATTTTTGATCTCTTCTTCATTTCCGCTACTTTCTCTCATTTCTCTAACTTCCTTTGTCTTTTCATTTAGCTGGCCTGAAAGTATTTTTGCATAATAAAACCTTGCATCTCTTATATCCTTGAACCGTTCTACCGATTTTCTGATCCTCATAAGCTTTTTGATAAGCGTCTTTACTTCTTCATTAAACTCTTCTCCACTATCTTTCTTTTCTTTTAGCACTGTAAATATCTCTGTTTGTTTTTCTCTCATCTGTGTCATCTTCTCGTTCAAAATAATCAGTTCAGAATTAGCTTGCTCAATTTTCGCATTGTACACATTTAATGCCGTTTCGTAATCGTTCCCTTCTGCAAGGCCTACGTTTGGTGCGATAAAGAGTGCTGCAGCAAATACTGCAACCAACAAAACTACTAAAAATTTTTTAGCCATCTCGTGCCTCCTTTTTTTGAATACCTATATATTAGATACTCTCGAGAAGAAAAAGGTTCACATAAATTATAAAATACTGTATAATAAATTAAAAGCGCTAATATTAATAAAATAGTCTGGTAACATAATTTAAACAAAAGGGATAGAGGAAGGAGATATATATGAAAAGCGGATTTATTGCCATTTTGGGTAGACCAAATGTTGGGAAATCTACGCTGCTTAACTATCTTGTGGGCACCAAGATTTCTATCATTTCACCAAAACCACAGACTACGCGCTTCAAAATTTTAGGAGTAAAAAATCTTCCTGATGCGCAATTAGTATTTATAGACACTCCCGGAGTACATAATGCCAGAAGTGCATTAAATAAATATATGGTAGAAACTGCTATAAGAAGCATAAAAGGAGTTGATCTTGTATATCTTATGATAGAACCTGAAGATTTTCCCGGAGAAGAATACCTGAAAATAATGGAAAAACTTGACAAAATAGATATTCCGGTATTTCTTGTAATAAACAAAATAGACCAGCACAGTGAAACCCAAATTAAAGCCACTGAGCAAGAATTTAGAAAGCTATTCCCATTTAAAGAAGTGGTAAAAATCACTGCATTAACAGGAAAAAATATTGATTTGCTCGTTAAGAAAACGAAAAAATATCTTCAAGAGGGGCCAGAATACTTTCCAAAAGATATGTTAACAGATAGACCGTTGCCACTTTTAATCGCTGAGACAATAAGAGAAAAACTATTTCTTCGTCTTGGAAAAGAACTCCCCTACTCCGCTGCCGTAAATATAGAAGAAATGGAAGAAAGAAAGAACGGGGTACTATATGTCCGTGCTGTAATATCTATCGCAAGAGAATCTCAAAAAGGAATCGTAATAGGGAAAAGGGGCAAAATGCTCAAAAAAATTGGCACAGAGGCACGTGTTGACATACAACAAATCGTGAACAAATCCGTTTATCTGGATATTTTTGTGCGCACAGAAAAAGATTGGCCAAAATTAGAAGAAAAAGTAAAAAAATTAGGATACAGAGTCTCTGATTGAGATTGTATTTATAGATAATATAATAAAATACGGAGGGAGGTAATAATGACAGTAGAAAAACGCTTAGAAGATCTTAGGATTATTCTGCCGCCACCTTCTGAAAACCTGGGATCATATGCCCCAGCCATTCTCACGAGGAACATTGTTTACCTTTCAGGTATTGTGCCTGTACGTAACAAAAAGATTATAGCGGGAAAATTCGGGAAAGATTTTAACTTAGAAAATGGTAAGGAAATTGCAGAGCTATGTGCCCTACAACTCATTTCAAACTTAAAAAAAGCAATAGGAAACCTGGACAAAGTAAAACAAATTGTTAAAATTGAAGGCTTCATAAATTCAACGGCCGAATTTACAGAACAATCCAGAGTAATGAACGTAGTATCCAATTTTGTAGCCACAATTTTTAATAATAATGAAAAAGGCAAACATTCAAGAACAGCAATCGGTGTAATCAGTTTACCTGTTGGGGCTGCAATGGAAATAAGCACAATAGTAGAATTATATTAAGTTCAGGTTATTTGGATGGTACTACAAGCACGGGAATTGATGCTCTCTGCAATACGCTCAATGTAGTGCTTCCCAAAAAAAACGAACCAACAGCACTCCTTCCTTTTCTACCAATTACAATAATATCCGCCTTATATTCTAACGTTTTTTTAATAATGACCTTGTCAGGTGGGCCAAACTCCAAGCATATTGTCACGTCGAAACCTATTTTTTCAAATTTTTCTTTGAGAGGTTTAAGTTTAAGATTCATTTTTTCCTCAAACCTTTTCACCTCCAATTCTTTGTATAGTACATGCTTAAAAATTTCATTGTATTCTACTACATAAATAATAATAACTTCTTTTCCCCCTATACTCTTAAATTTTTCGATATAAGGAATTGCCTTTTCCACATATTCAGAAAAATCGTATGGGAAAATTATTTTTTCAAACAATTTAATCCCCTCCCTTCGCTTTGCAAATTAAGTAAATATAAATCCAACAACACCAAGCATTATACAATACAAAGCAAAATAATAAAATTTTGCTTTTCTAATAACCGCAAAAAAGAATTTTATCGACAAGAAACCAAAAATAAAGGAAGCAAGAAAACCTGTTAAAAGTGCACTGAAAGAAACCCCAGAGATGGATACGTTCAAGGCGCTCCTCAATTCAAGAAGGCCTGCTCCCCCAATGATAGGAATGGAAAGAAGAAAAGAAAATTTTGCCGCATCTTCTCTATTCATTCCAGAAAAAATTCCACCCGCAATAGTAGAGCCCGAACGAGAAATACCAGGAAACAGTGCGATAACCTGGAGAAAACCCACAGATAACGCGTGCTTTAAAGAAATATGTTTTAAAGTATCGCGCTTCTCATGAAAATTAATGCTGGATATGATAAGAATAGCCGCAGTAATAAACAAAAATATAGAAACAATATGTGGCTGAGCAAATACTTCACCAACTTTATCAGAAAAAAGTAAGCCCACAATACTGGCTGGAAGCAAGGCTACAAAAAGAAGCCAAAACAACCGAACATAAAAGCTTTGTTCGTCTGTTTTATTGCTTTTAAATGTGTGGAAAAAACCTATAACAAGCTTCTTCACGTCTCTTAAATAGTATAAAAGAACGGCAAAAAGCGTTCCCAGGTGCAGAGCCATTGCAAAAGAAAGCGTTGGTGTACCCCACCCAAAAATTGCAGGATAAATAACAAGATTACCTGAACTGCTAACAGGTAAAAATTCTGTCAATCCCTGGATAGCGCCTAAAATAATTGCCCTTAATATATTCATCTCATCTCCTCAAATATTTTCGAGTTTATTTTCTGTATCTAAAGGTTATTCTTGTCTCTTAAAAATTTTTCTCCCAAGAAAGCCAATATAGCCACTCCAATCTTCTTTGCTACTATTTGCTACCTCAATAAAACTTTTAACCCTGCTATCCAGCAGATCGGCATAAGCAAGTACAGCTGCCTCTACAGTACAGGGAATTTTTGGAGATCCATATTCACGTTCGCCGTGATGTGAAAGAATGAGATGCAATAGATCAAGTTCAAGATTGTCAGGAAAAGATTGTATCTTTTCAATCTCTTTGCTTATAAATACCATTTCAAGCGCAATGTGCCCCAACAATTTACCATTATCTGTGTGTTCAATTATTTTGCTGTAGTTATATTCTTCACTCTTCCCGATATCATGCAAAAGTGCACCGGTTACTAATAAATCTCGATCCACCACTGGATACATAGATGCTACTGTTTCGCATATTTTTACGACATTCAAAGTATGTTCGAGCAGGCCTCCCACATAACTATGATGTATAGAGACACTTGCAGGAGCATTCTTTATGCCATCAATAATTCGTTTGTTAGCAAATATATTTTTTAAAAGAGATTTAAGGTACGGATCTTGGACACTTTCCGCTTTTTCTAAAAAATTTTTAAGCAAAACATCTCTATCTTTTTCTGTAACTGGTAAAAAATCAGTACTATCTATTTCCTCCTCGCTGCATTTTCGCAAGGTTTCCACACGAATTTGAGGTGTTCCCTTATAGGCTGTAATACTACCTGAGATCTCAACGATATCTCCTTTTTTAAACAATTTGCCAAGTTCCGTGGCATTATCCCATATTTTCCCATATATTCTCCCTGTCTTATCTGCAAGAATAAGTGAAACATACACCTTTTTGTCCTTTGTAAGCGCCTTTTCGGTTTCTGCAACAATAAAAATGCTTTTCACAAAAACACCTGGTTTTAAATCCTTAACAAACTGTTTTTTCATTGTCTATTCCCTTTTTTTAACAATACGACAGCTAATGCAGCAATGCCTTCTTTTCTGCCAATAAAACCCATTCCCTCGTTCGTTGTTGCTTTTACGTTAATTTTGTTCAAATTAATATTAATAATTTTAGAAAGATTCTCATTTATCTTTTTGATAAATGGCATTAATTCCGGTTCCTCCACAATAACGGTAGCATCAATATTTTCAACATTCCATCCATCAATCTGTACACGTTTTAATGCTTCTTCAAGCAGAATACTGCTCCTTATATTTCTATATTTTTCTTCCACGTCCGGGAATAGTGCACCTATATCGCCTAACGCTGCTGCCCCAAGAACTGCATCAACAAGAGCATGTATCAATACATCTGCATCTGAATGACCTTCCAATCCAAATTTATATGGAATCTTGACTCCTCCAATATAAAAA